>DUGO01000109.1 GCA_013331375.1 Candidatus Methanoperedentaceae archaeon
TCGCCCTGTGCATGGGCGGCAAATCGTGGTATGCGGCATTGCCTGTGAACACGGATAGTACGCGCACACCCATTCTTTCGAACAGGGGCTTCACAATCCATGCATCGCCGTCTATGTTGAATTCTCCGATTATGCACATATCGTAAGGCGTGGTCGTTTGGGGTTCCTCTGTTCCAACCACCTTCTCAAACAGCGTGCGGTTGGCGATATGATGTCCCAGGGACTGGCTTACCCCGCGGAAGCCTTCGCAGTGGAACGGCACCACGGGTATTCCTGTCTTCTCTGACGCCTGTTTGCAGACAGCCTCTGTATCATCACCTATCAGTCCCACCACGCATGTGGAATATACAAAGACCGCCTTGGCTTCAGGAAAAAGCTCATGGGATTCGATGATTGAATTGTAAAGCTTTTTCGCACCGCCGTATATCACGCTGTCTTCTGTAAGGTCAGTGCTGAAGCAGTACTTCCTGTGCAGCTTCGTATCAGAAAGGTTCCTGCGCGTACCCCATGTATAATAAGCGCATCCTATGGGACCGTGCACCAGCTGGATGACGTCCTTTACTGGTCCGCCCACAACGCCCCTGCAGCCCGCGAACGTGCAGCCGCGCTCGGTCATGTCACCCGGCACTGTCTGGACGTTGCATGCGGGCAGCACCACGTTCCCGGGCTCATGGCAAACAATATGGGGTTTGCGCTGAGGAATGGGTATATCACATTCAGGTAATATTGTTGTCATTGTTCCATCTCCTTTTTCTATTTAATTGCCTGTTCTCCGCTCTCTCCTGTTCTCACTCTCATAGCATCATCCACGGGGCACACGAATATCTTGCCGTCTCCTATGTTGCCTGTCTGGTTTGTCCTGATTATTGTCTCCACAACTCTTGGTACATCATCATCCTCGACCACGGTTGAGATCATCCTCTTCGGGATGAGGCGGATGCCGGCTCCGGTTTCCCTTTCTTCGACCCGGGGAAGTGCAGGGTCGAGCTCATAGTTCCATCCCGGAATCCCTTTTTCTTTGCCTCTTCCTTCTACACTCACCATCGTGAGCGCAGGTATGCCGATTCCCAGAAGACCCGCTTTAGTCTCCTGCAGATTATGTCGCCGGATAATGGCAATAACTTCCTTCATATTTTCACAACCCGGGTTTTCCCGTCCTCACGGTGTATGCTTCTGAAACATCGGTCACGAATATCTTGCCGTCCCCGATATTCCCAGTGCGCGCGCTGTTCTGGATAACCTTTACAGCCTTCTGGACGTCCTCATCTTCGACTACCAGCATCAGCATCACTTTGGGCAGTTCATCGTAACATACCGTTCCTACCCTGATGCCTTTCTGCTTGCCGCGTCCGAACACGTTCATCTTTGTAAGGGCGTAGAATCCTTCTTTTTCCAGGTGGTCCACGACTTTCTCTTCCCTGTTTGGTCTTATCACAGCCCGAATCATCTTCATGTTCTCACCTCTCGACAATACCGAATTCAACCATCATATCCTCAAGCTCCTGCATGGGCATCGGTTTCGGGATCACGAAATCCCTGTTATCGATGATGTTCTTTGCCAGGGAGCGGTACACCTCAGCCTGCCTGCATGCCGGGTCAAAGTCTATTACTGTCTTCCGGTTGATCTCGGCACGCTGTACCATGTTATCACGCGGTACGAACTGTATCAGCCTGGACCCGATCTTCTTTGAGAACTCGGTCAGCAGTTCCAGCTCGTTGTCCACATTGCGGGAGTTGCATATTATTCCTCCCAGTCTTGCATCGCCGTTCTCCGCGAATTTCACTATGCCCTTGCAGATNNGCTTGCCACGATGTATATCTCTTTCGCATAGCCCTCGCGTATCGGCATCGCAAAACCCCCGCACACAACATCTCCGAGCACGTCGTAGAAGACGAAATCGAACTCCTCGTTATACGCGCCCAGCTCCTCAAGCAGTTTTATTGCTGTGATCACGCCTCTTCCTGCGCAGCCGACGCCGGGCTCAGGGCCACCTGCCTCGACGCATTTTATCCCGCCAAAGCCTGTGTGCCGGACAGCATCGAGAGCGACCCCACCTGCTCCGTTGTCCCGCATGGTATCCAGCACGGTCGCTTGGGCTTTTCCTCCAAGCAGCATCCGCGTGGAGTCCGCCTTTGGGTCACAGCCTATCTGCATCACCCGCTTGCCCATCGATGCAAGCGCTGCGGTAAGGTTCTGTGTTGTTGTGGACTTACCGATTCCACCTTTTCCGTATATGGCTATCTGCCGCATGTCTTCCTCCGGTAGCTCACTGCCTATCTCATAGTATTTAAAGATTTTCAGAACAAAAAAATTAGATATGAGGATGCGATGGGGTGATATAAAGAAATCCGTTTGCGTTATTGCAAATCCTTATAATTCCTTAAATAGGCACGTATCGACCACACGCCGAAGGATGTGGTAAGGACGGTAAATGCGAACAGACCGACCGGGGGGGTTCCTTCAATACCGGCTATCTGAACGAATCCCCTGATTCCCATGATCAGGAAAAATATACCGCCAATGACATAAGAGACGATCCTGAAGTTCTTAATCAGCTTGGTCATTTGCATGTTTCGCCTATTGAACAATACTCATATAAATAGCTTTCTGTCATTATGAGAAATATTTAAATATTATGAGCTATTCAGTAGGTATCCGTATGCCTATTCAAAAAAGGCAAGGAGGATACAATGGACATGCAAAAATCGATACAATGGTTAATAGTGGCAGGCATCATTCTGATGCTTGCAGAGCCCGTTCTGGCAGGTGACCCCAACGGAGCGGTAACATACAAGGATGACATTGCGGGAATGAAACTGGCAGTCAACTTCACATGGACACTCCTCGCAGCATTCCTGGTGTTCTTCATGTAGACTGGGTTCGCATTCCTGGGTGCAGGGGCGCTGCGTGTAAAGAATACGGTCAACTATTTTGCCAAGAGCTACATGGACTTTTCCATAGGCGCGTTAGCCTACTGGGCTGTGGGCTTTGGACTGATGTTCGGCGGCTCAAAGCTCTTCCCGGGATTGGAGGACGGCAACTCGTGGATCGGGTACAGCGGCTTCTTCCTGACCGGGGATGCCTACGACGTCCAGACCATCATGTTCTGGATGTTCCAGGTAGTGTTCGCAGCCACAGCAGCCACAATAGTGGCAGGTGTGCTTGCAGAACGCCTGAAGCTTCAGGCATACCTCATATACAGCGCCATAGTCACTGCTGTGATATACAGCATCTACGGGCACTGGATATGGGGAGGAGGCTGGCTCGCTACGCTGCCTTACGGCGTTGGGGCACGTGACTTTGCAGGCTCGGGCGCGGTACATTCCATCGGCGGCTGGGTTGGTCTGGCAGGTGCGCTGCTGCTCGGTCCCAGGATAGGCAAGTTCAATAAGGACGGCACACCCAATGCGATTCCCGGTCATGATGTGGGATACATCGTGATGGGCACGTTCTTCCTGTTCTTCGGCTGGTTCGGGTTCAACCCTGGAAGCACGCTCGCAGCAACTGATCTGAGAATCTCTGTGATAGCGGTCAATACATTCCTTGCCGGAGCAGCGGGTGCAACGCTTGTTTGCTATGCAACCTATTTCAAGACTGGCAAGGTTGATATTGCGTTGACTTGCAACGGAGCGCTCGGAGGGCTTGTGGGCATCACCGCACCGGTGGCGTATGTGGCTCCATGGGCTGCAGTGGTTATCGGTGCCATCTCAGGCGTAATAATAATGGTCGGCATGTGGTTCAATGACTGGAAGCTCAGGGTGGACGACCCAGTGGGCGCAGTTCCCTGTCATGCGTACAACGGCGTCTGGGGTCTTCTCGCAGTTGGCATATTTGCCGACGGCACCTATGGCGGTGTAAAAGGATTAATAATGGGCGAGACAGGACAGTTTATAGCACAGGCTATCGATGCAGTAACGGTTGCGGTCTGGGCATTCGTAACAGGACTCATCCTCTTCGGAATCCTTAAATATAC
>DUGO01000225.1 GCA_013331375.1 Candidatus Methanoperedentaceae archaeon
CATGGCTGCCATGGGGCACTGCGCGTCAGGTTCTGGCATCAGCACGGTTTTTTGGGGGCTCAGGATGGCTGCGCTCTCAGCCATGAAATCCACGCCGCAGAAGACGATAACTGCTGCCTCATGCTTTGCAGCCTGCCGGCTCAAGCCCAGGGAGTCACCCACGAAGTCTGCGATATCCTGCACCTCTGGTCGCTGGCTCAGATTGGCGGACTGGTTACAAAGGTTTGTGCGTGAGTGGAGCTGGACTTGCTGTTCATCGCAGGCGTCCTCCACTACTTAGTCCTTGCGCTTGTCGCACTCATGGCACTGCTTGTGGTTCTTACAGCGAGTGGCGGAAGGGCTGAGGACTACATGCAGAAAGCCCTCGGCATGGGGGATTATTCCTGCCTTGGAGGAACGAATCTGGGAGATGTGGATTTTGATGGGTTCACAAGTGCTATGCAAACTGTTCATACTGATTGCAGGGATTTTGGCAAGTGCAACAGCCAGGTCTGTATGACAGTGAATCTGCCTGAGGGGCCGGGAACTTATTATATGCTCGACCGCAAATGGCTTCAGTCAAACAAGCTCGGTGCATTCACGGATGTAATCACAGGAGGCGCAAGCATCTTTTGCGGTAAGTCAGATCAGATTTGGGGGTCAAACGAAATTAACGTATATGGCGATGAAAACAATAAATGCTTTGGTCCGGTGTTGATGTCTCTCCCGCCTCCTTTTTCGTATTCATGGTTACAATATTCTGGGAAAGAGTTTTTCTCAATTGCAGACGGCTCCAGAGTCAAAATAAGCGCAAAGAAGGACTACGGCATACTCAGCCGTTTTGTCGGCTGGTTCGCAATAGATATGACGCTGAAGATTAAGGGTGGTGCATACACCAACGGCATCTTGAAGACCTCTGCGACCGAGTGCGACCCCACCAAGAACGACCACAATGCAGCGCAGGTAAATACCGGATGCGCAACAACTACGTGGGGCTACTGCGACACAACAAGCAGTGCGTGTGTTTATGATTACTGCCAAATAAGGGGGCCGCCTAAGCCTAAGTGCTACACCTCTGCGAGTATTTGGTGCGCTGCGGACGGTTCTCCATGCACTGGAACAACCACATTTGACTGCAGCACACTATCTGGTGTGCGCAAAAATAACGATTTTAAGGTTACTGCAATAAGAATGGCCTCTCGCACACCCGAGATCATACTGGAAATTGACGTTACTTCCCTAACTGGAACATTTGAATATTATGCATATAAAGCCAGAACAATGTGGTTTAAAGACTCTCTTAGTGGAGGACCTCTCCCGACGTACGAAACAGACCCTCAGGCAAAGATGTCTGTGAGAATAGTGGATGTAAAAGACGGCGGTGGTGGGAAGCTGGACTTAGTTTTGATAGTAGGCTGCTATTAAGAGGAATTCTATATCTCATGTCAGGTATCAAGTATTACTCTCTTCAATCCATTTCAGAAGGGCTTCGTCCTCCTTCTGTATCAGCCTATCGATCTCCTCCTGCCCGATGACCTGATATCCAATACCCTCACGAGGCGCACTCCCAAGAAGTTTACGGCCACTTTTATCTGCTGTGTGCATATTCACAGATAATCCCTGAAGATAAAGAGGAAAATGCCCCTCTGTCAGGATCTTGTAATATNNCCATAATGCGGTCCCCAAGCCGGGTGCTCTTCACAGATTTTCGATATTCGGGGGTAAGGCAACCGTTGGGCCATGGAGGGTTGTTCTTTGTACGCACTGGCTCAACCCATGGCGGCCACTCTTTCGGCTCCACGCGGTCTTCAAAAAACAAAACCCCCGCTTCCATACAATGTGGTACTCCGTTTACCCCTAGCCCCAGATAATTTTCATGCTCTTTAAAATCCGCATCCGGACGAAACACTGCCAAAAGGTAAATATCCTCTCCATCCCTTCTTACACCAATTGCCTCGAAATCGCTGCCCTCGAGGTCGCTATCGTTATACCACACCTGCGGATCCTCCCAGCCGGGGCGAAGCAGACCTTTCCCGTCAGGGTCGTAGGGGATTTTGTCGGCTGATGACGCGCGTATATTACTATTTTTCTCAGAAAGAATCTTGCTATCTATCAAGCTTCCTATATCAGTTGTTAGCTGCAAGAGGTACTTACCCTCTTCAGTTCCACTGTANNAGTATTGCTTTTTATAGCATTCGACCTGCTTCTTTGCATTTTGCAGGTCTTCTATGGTTGGGTTTGTATTCGGGTCTGCGTCTCCGTACAGGTTACCGAACTGCTTGAGAGCATTATGCAATACCATTGGCTGACCTGTATCTGAGATTTTTACATTTGGGTCAACGCATACATTAGATGCGTAAACAAGCTCATTGTCTATCGCACTTGCGGTCATGGCAACATCTATGGAATCTGTGAGTGCTTCAGCAGATTTTTTTAGCGACACACCACTATAATCCGGAATAAAATTCTCAAGACCAATCGTTGAATCCGAAATTTTTTTCCAGAAGTGTACTTGAATATCCTTTGATGCCTTTTCTAAATAATAACCCGGTGTAGTTAAGTCAGCTAAATTCTGCCACATTTCTGATTCGCTAATGCTTTCTGGGCTTGAAGGAGGTTGCTGGGTTACACATCCTGAATATATGATTCCAATTATTAAAGTATAAAAAATGAGTATTACTCTTGGAG
>DUGO01000023.1 GCA_013331375.1 Candidatus Methanoperedentaceae archaeon
GAGGGAGCATGGGGTGAGGGAAGCGGGGATGAGGTTTCGGCATTGAGAATACCATAAGATATAAAGCGCATTGAGTTATGCTTAATATCCATAAAGACAGATTACAATGAAAATACGCGAAATCATAAAACTGCTAAAAGCCGATGGTTGGTATCTTGTTGCCACAAAAGGCAGCCATCAACAATATAAGCATCCGAATAAACCAGGCAGAGTGACGATAGCAGGTCATCCGGGTGATGATCTTGCACCTGGAACCATAAACAGTATATTTAAGCAAGCCCAAATGAAGAAGGTGAAATAATATGTATCGTTTCCTTGTGGTGATTGAAAAAGCAAATAACAACTACTCGGCATATTCGCCTGACTTGCCGGGCTGTGTAGCTACAGGCGTAACCCGTGAGGATGCTGAAAAGAACATGTATGAAGCTATTGAAATGCATATACATGGATTAATAGAGGATAATTTACCGATCCCTGAATCAAAATCTTTTGCAGAGTATGTGGCAATAGCTGAAAAATATGGTTCAGAGCAAACAGCCTGAAACTAATCGCCTTACAGGCATCTATTTTTGAATTTCGGAGCCTGCCGGAGACACCCTCTGGAATTAAGTTTAAATACACTCATCAATACACTTATTTCTCATGGGACTTATAAAGCGCATCACAGCGCCTCTTCGGAAGAAGAAGCTGAGCGGCTTCATCGGCGTGTTACGGGATGAAGAATTCGATGACTTCGAGAGAGCGGCGCTTGAGGTCAGGCACTCACCATGTGCGTAACTTTTATGTTGATGTAGATGTTATCATACATGCAGGTGTTGATGATGACAGAATACGTCAGGACTACAATAAAACTGCGGGAGGATGTTTACCAGACCCTTAAAAAACAGGCAGGGGCGAAAAACATATCCGATAAAATCAATGAGCTTTTAATAAAAATGCTTTTCAGGGAGAAGAAAAGCCTTTTCGGCACAATGCCAGAAACGGATATATCAGACCTCAGGGACCACGAGGATAGATTATAATGCTGCTGGACTCCTTCGCATGGCTTGAATATTTCATGGGCACCCAGAGAGGCGAAAAGGTGAAACGATTGGTGGATGACGACATGCAATTGTACACGTCCCCAATTGTGATTGCAGAGGTGTACTCGAAATCCCTGCGGACAGACAAGAAAGCGGAAGAAAGAAACAATTTCATAATGAAGAGATGCGCAATGATCACGCTGGATGAACACATAGCCATCGAAGCGGCAAAGATACATGCGGAAAACAAAAAGAAGGTTTCGGATTTCGGTCTTGCTGACGCCTTCATACTTGCATCTGCAAGAAACAGGAAAATAAAAGGGATGACTGGAGATGTGCATTTTAAGGATTTCGAAGATGCCGTCCTGCTGTGAGTTCTCAATCTCGCACCTGCCTTAAACTGGCAAGGTAAACTATATACGAAAGTAGATATACATTGACAACGAAAACACTCGTAAAAACCTGGATGGTGTTAACAGTTAACTATCCGGAAAAACATAGCCTTCATGTGCGTCTTGATTCTGGGAATTTCTCTGATTTCCGGCTGCGCCGGAGATGAAAACCCAATAAACACCGATTCTTCTACCCCATCCCCGACATCTTCACCTGCGCCTGAAACCACGCCCATAAATATGCATGCAATGGGGTTTAATAACTAACAAATCCAATTTTATCGGACGTGCAATTCACAGTAAAACTCGAAGAATCGGATGAAGGTGGATATACAGCCCGGAGCCTTGAACTCCCTGCCGATAAGTGAAGGAGAAACAAAAGAAGAAGCGATGAAAAACATTAAGCAAGCGATTCAAATGGTTCTTGAAGTCACACGGGAGCAGGCGCGATAATCCACTGAAATGCATATTGAATCAGGCAATGATCTCATGATAATTGACAATTTCAAGCATTATCCTGGAGTGCACTGCGAATCAACTTCCATGCGCGACCTTCTTGCCTATAATGGACTGCGGCTGTCAGAACCAATGGTTTTCGGGCTTGGCTGCGGTCTGGGGTTTATCTACTGGGACATGAAGAAAATGCCGTTCCCTTTTGTCGGCGGAAGGATCAAACCTGGTGAATTGTCAAAGAACATTTCAGATAACATCGGTTTTAAGCTGACCGTGGAGGAGACACGAAGCAGTGGAAAAGCATGGATAACGCTGAAAGAGAACTTACTGCAGAATTGTCCGGTAGGTCTAAAAGGTGATATGTTCTATCTGGATTACCTTGATCATCCTTCACACTTTGCAGCACACTATATTGTTGCCTGCGGTTTTGATGACCATGATGTTTTCGTGGCTGATACTGACTTCAGGGTTATACAAAAAGTGTCTATAGGGAATCTACAGCTGGCACGGTCAGCAAGAGGTCTTTTTTCTTCAGGCAATCTTTCATTCAGGGTGGATAATGCCCCTGAACGAGTCGATCTTGCGCATTGCATACGAAACGCGTTCAGGGAGACCGGTTACGCCATGCTGAATCCTCCCATAAAGAACTTCGGCATAAGCGGCATGCGAAAATTTTCCAGGGAGATCCTGGACTGGCATAAAAGGTCAAATAACCCGCAAAGGGATTTCGAGTCCCATTATGTCATGTTCGAGAAAGCAGGAACAGGAGGTGCCGGATTCAGGAATTTATTTTATGGATTTCTCAAAGAGAGTCTCCATTATCTGAAGGATTCGCGAGTGGAAAAGGCATGTGATATCTATTCTGAGATTGCTCCCGTATGGACGAAAATAAGCGATAAGATAAGAGAAGCGCCTGAGAGCAAGAATATAGGGGCAGAGCTTGAAGAAATTTCCGGGATGATAAAGCTGCAGGCTGATAGAGAAGAAGAAGCGATGAAGTGCCTGGTAGGAGTATAATATATTTCATTTAGAATTATTCATCTCATCACCAAAAACTACTTCGTTAAAAACTGACCTTATTTCCTCGGAGGAAGAACAATGGAGAACGTATATTTCTATGACGAGAAAGCGAGCAAGGACATCACCAAACTCTTAGAGGATGATTATTTCAAGCGCCTTGGATATATCGTGCGCGAGTGCAGGCTTCTGGGCTCTCAGAGGAAGGGCTGCTTCCTGTACATCAAAGGGCAGTCAGAGAACCTTGACAGGGCAGAGGAAATGCTCAAGAAGATAGGCATTGAGAAGCTCGCTGGCGAGGAAAAGAAAGTCATAGTCAAAGCCATCCTCGAAGAGGAGGACGCAGCCGCGCAGGGCATGGGGCTTATCTTCGGCTAAATCCCGAACTCAGGAAGCCTCTCGCGCGCAAGCTCCCTTTTTTCCTGGTGTTCCTTCAGGAATTCGCGCATGAGCTCGGCAGCGTATTTCTTGCATCTGCCGCATATGCGCGTGCCGCCCACGCAGTCGCCGTGAATCTGCATGAGCTTGCTGTCATCAGGTACGAGATGGTAGAGCAAAAGTTCGTACACCGAGCACGTATCAGGCTCGCCGCCGAGCTTTTTCTGCTCCTCAAGCGACACCCTGCCCCCTGTCTTCGCGCGCATCACCTTTTTCTCGCCGTCTTCCGGCTTGTCAGTCAGGGCAATGTAGCTCTCTGGAATGCTGCTTGACATCTTGCCTCCCTGCAGCCCTGTCATGAACTTGTGATATGTGGATGCGGGCGGCATGAAGGCATAGCCTCCGTACTTAATCTCCACCTCCCTGGCAATCGCCTCGACCTCAGCCATGGTTTTATCCCTGATATCAACATGCTCCTCGTACAGCTTGCCGCCAGAGCGCTTTGATATCTCAGAGAGCGCATCCTCGGGTGCAGCCTTTCCACGCACGCTCACGTACGTACTGACATGCGTTGTGCGCTCCTCGACCACGAACATGTTCGCCTTGTATGCAAGCCCGCGCGTCAGCCTGATATGCGGGTCCTGGTCTGCCCCAACGGGTATGACCACGGGTTTAGGTCCCCCGAACTCGCTTAACTGCGGATTGAGTATGTCCGCACTCTGCGTGAGCGCACTGACCATATGCGATATATTCGTCTCGCCGTTAAAGCCGTAGATGGCAGACAGCTCTGAGAAATTGGCTTTGATGCCGAGCTCGAATGACAAATTTTTCACGGAATCCGAGCCGGACTGGAAATAGATGTGCGCTCCGGGCTCAAGACCGAGAGCTATGGCGCTCAGGATATACTCCTCAGTCCCGGATTTCCTGCATTCCTCCCAGCTCTTCCCCCTTACCGCATGCGCCTCCATGTC
>DUGO01000124.1:0-5943 GCA_013331375.1 Candidatus Methanoperedentaceae archaeon
GATGCAGGAAAATGCGCATATAAATGCAGACGAACGCGGATAGATATAAACAACGAACTCGTACAAACAGTTACGAACTCAGAGTTCGTACGAGTTCGTATTAGTTCGCTGCAATCTCCTTAATCAACCCGGCGCACAGGCTGCGCGCCGCCCCGCCTGAATCGCTCCCCCAGCCCCCCTCCGCCGGAAATGCCGGCCTCCGGCTGCCGCGCACGCATTCGCTCAAGCCCGCGCCTCCACCGCACAGCACCGCCCCGGCACAAGCGCAGGCGCGGCGCCCCGCCCGCAGCGCCACTGCGGCGAGAGCGTGGGATTGCTTTTATCAGGGGCAATCTTTATAATGAATGGGAGTAGAAAAAATATGGCTTCATAGCATCAGAAAAAAGACCTGAAAACAGGGATACAGCTTCCAAGCGACATATTATATTCGCCGGGCATCGATAAGGTAATAGCACCATAATGCAGGTATCGTGATGAAAACCACTATAAATACCCTCAAGAATCGGATAGATTCCCTTGAAGTAGAACTGAAAGCTATGCGCCGGATGCTTGGCGCAGTGGCTGAGAAAAAGGACTCCAAGGCATGGGATAGATTACACATCGTTGGTAAAGCAATAGCCCGTGATTGGAAGAGCGATAAACCAAGCTGGCAGTTAATTTCTGAAGCCAGAAGATAGCATGTATTGCATAGATGCCAGCGTGCTTACAAACTCTGAGATAGAAGGGGAGAGATTTCATGAATATAGCCAGAGGTTCATGGAAATTATCAGAGAGCGCGAGATTGCTATCGTTGTCCCTGAAATTGTCCTGCCTGAAATATCTTCCGCGATTTCAAGAGGCACAGATAATACTGAAAAGGCAGTAGAGTTTGTGAAAGTGCTCAGGCAAATCCCGAACATCGTGTTTGTTCCGATAGATCGGGAGCTGGCAGATGAGGCTTCGCGACTAGCGGCGGAATACAGGATACGAGGGTGCGATGCGATTTATGTTGCAGCAGCCTCCATGTTCGGTGCAAAGTTGATCAGCCTTGATAAACAGCAGATTGAGAAGGCGGGGAAATGTATAGAAGTTGCAACACCAGCGGAAGAACTAGAAAATCTGCGAACCTGATATAATACTGCGAAACGTCAATCCATCCTGCTCGCGCCCCCATCGCAATAGCGCCGCTCCCCCAGCGCGAGAGCGCAGGCGCGGCGCCCCGGCTGCAGCGCCGCTACGGCGAGTGGTGTATCTTTCCGGCGCGTGAAGATGATCAATTGCCCGCGCCAGTAGCGGAAGACTGGACATATGTCGAGGGCAGAATGGCGAGAGAATCTATCCAGTGATATGGCGAATACGAATCGCCTCTTTCGTAATTACAGTAAAAGCATTCAGCAGCTCTTTGCCGTGCTTCCGGACGGCAGAAAGCACTATCTCGGATTTACGTGCCTGGGAAAGCCCGGCTAACCTGATAAGAACAACCCCTCCCGTGACTTTACGCTGTCGGAACACAAGATCTCCAAAGTCCTTATCGCAGGTTAACAATAATGCATCGCTCCTGTTAGCCATATCGAGCACTTCATCATCAGAAATCCCGGCATCTGTTTCGGCGACGTACATTACATGGTGACCAGCAAGTCTAAGGTGCTCAATGATTTGCCTGTCAACGTTCTCATCCGCCAGGAAGTTCACGAGACTGCCTCAACGGCTGGATAGACCACATCAGAGCGTAAAGCCTGCGCTGCAAATGCAAGAGCCGCTCTAATCGCTTCGCGCGTCAGTCGGGGATGGGCTTCCAGTATCTGCTCTACTGTTTCCCCTGCAGAAAGCTTTTCCAGGATCATCTCTACAGTAATGCGCGTCCCTGCAATCACTGGTTTGCCCATCATGACTTTGGGGTCGGATATGATCAATCTTTTCTGCATCTTGACCTCCATGACTACAAAGGTACGGATTATTCGATATTGCCTGCATATGGTATAAGGTAGATTCTCATTTATATGACTTTGTGCAAATCACTGATTGAAAGGCATATAAAAATTAAACCTGTTACTGCTGACAGCGAATTGACCCTTACAAGCATCACAGTCGCCCCTCCCTTTTCCCCCACCGCCGCCCGCCTGAATCGCTCCTCCAGCCCCCCATCCCGAAAAGCCAGTCCCGGCTGCCGCGCACGCATCCGCTCAACCCCGCGCCCCATCGCAATAGCGCCGCTCCCCCAGGCGCGAGAGCGCAAAGCGCGCGCTGCCGCCCCGGACGTAGCGCCGCTGCGGGAATATATTTCGTCAGAATCCTATCCCGATTTTTCTTACCGGGACTGCTTCGATGACGCGGCGCGTCAATAGACTTCAACCTCTATTCCTGTTATCTTTGCAATCTCCTCAAAATCCTTATCCCTGGAGATGATCTTATCTGCTCCATTTGTGATGGCAATACCTGCGATAATGACGTCCAGCGTGTTCACGGCTTTCCCGAGTGCAAGGAGCTTTGCCATTATATCACTTGATTCCTCAGAAGAGCGAAGATCAAAATCCAGGATCTTGATATCTGAGAAAAATCTCCTGAATATCATTTCCTCTTTTTTGGCCTTTCTATGTTTTATGCCTGAAAGTATCTCATGATGGGTTATCACAGTTGTCACAGCATCAGGATCGTTCACAATGCCAAAAGACCGATTTTTCCCTTTAAAATAATCAATGATGACGCAAGTGTCAAGGACTATCATGCCCGTAGCCTCGCCGCCGTTCTCATTCTCCGTGAATCCTCTTCAATTTCATCCAGGGATTTGCTGTCCTTCAAAGTTCCGAAATATTCTTTTATATATGATTTCCTCTTCCTTGCAAGCTTGCCTATCACGTCACTAAAGCTTTCTTTTTCGCGCTTCAGACTCTTGAGTATGTCATACACATCCTCGCGTATTGATATCGTCTTGGTTGCCATACATATCTGTGTATGCATGCATAGATATAACTATTTTGGCAAGATTTTTTGGCTGGCATAATCCGACTGTCGTGTGCGTGACCAGATACCCCTGGATCGAAATCTGAGTCGTCCAACCATAGTGGAAAAACTCAATCGGCACCCCGTTCAGCGCCGCCCGAATACAACCCCGGCTGCCGCGCACGCACTCGCTCAAGCCCGCGCCCCATCAGGTCAGGGATGCAGCATGGCTCTCACTCCATGAGTTCTATGAGCCGGCTTCCTTATCTTTTAAATTCCTGAGGCTCTCTCTCATTCCTGAGAGTCTGTTTTTAAGTACATCCCATACAATGTCCCAGTCAATTCCAAAATACGCATGTACCAGCTTATCTCTCAAGCCAGCGATTTTCCTCCATTCGATCTCAGGATGCTTATCTTTCAGGTCGTCTGAAATGTTTTTGGCTGCCTCTCCGATGATCTCAAGGCTTCTTGTAATGGCTCTTTTCAGGACCTCGTCTTGCTTCAGGTCTTCGAACTCCAGATCCATGCAGACCTTTTCCAGGAATTCGATTTCTTCGAGGATGTGATCTATAAAAACATCATCTTTTTTCAGAGCCATACAACCTCTTTCTCCACATAGGGACGAATATGCCTGTCAAGTCCGCTGGTTGTTATCAGGTCTACCTTTTTCCCTAAGAGCTCTTCGAGATAGAAGAGTATGTCCATGAAATTGTCAAATGTGCTTCTGCCCTTTTCGAACTCAACAAGCACATCGACATCGCTTTCTTCCCCAGCTTCTCTCCTTGCATAAGAGCCGAAGACGCCTATTTTTACTACACCGAACCTCCTTTTTATCATGTCCGTGTTCTTTCCAAGCAATGAGAGAGCGTCCATGAGTATTTATTACCATCTCAATACCTAAATTATTTACTCTTGTTTTTCCGGTCATGCGCATGTCAACGCTGATGATAATTTGGGATTGTACAATCACAACGGCGCCAAAACCAACCAAACCCCGCGCTCCCCCTCGCCTCGGGCGCCGCCCTCCTGAACCACTCCCCCAGCCCCCCTCTTCCAGAAATGCCAGCCCGCCTGCCTCGCACACATCCGCTCAAGCTCGCGCCCCATCGCAATAGCGCCGCTCCCCGGCACGAGAGCGCAGGCGCACGCTAAGACTGATCAGCGTCTGCCAATAATTCTTCTGGTTCAGCGCCTTTCATTTTAGCTTTTATGTTTTTAATAAGTTTCCTATCACGGGTTACAAAAATCTCAATACCCAGAGTATCAGCAGTTGCAAAAGCAATTGCATCGAATGGGTCCAGGTCATATTCCATCTGATATTCCAGGGCTTTAATCATAACCCAGGAATCCGGTGCATAAATCCGGACGTTCAATTTCCGTATATCATCCAGGGCTTCCTTATAATCCCTATCTCTCACTTTAAAGACATGCACGATCTCCTGTAGAGTGGTGATCGAGGTTATTGCTTCAAACTCTTTATTTTCTATTTTGCCCAGAATTTCTTTCGAACCTATCCATAGTTCTTTTTTAGTCTTTGGGTCTATCTCTTTATTCCAGACGTTAAAGAAAATATTTGTATCCACGTAGATTTTAATCATACTGTTTTTCGCGAACCTGTCTCAAAAAATCGACGCTGCTAACACCTTCTGGAATTATGCCTTCGAATTTCCCAACCATCTTTTCGGCAGTTCCCACTGCTTCTTTATGTTTCAGTTTTTTGAGAAAGGTGAGAAGGCTGTATGCTTCATCAATATCGATTGCCATATTATTCACTCTTACTGCATTTTCAGGTCTTCATTGTATTTCTTTTGTTTTTTCCACAGCATATACTCTTCCATTTGGGTGGGGATTTTTCGGAAACCAATACAATGTTTAAATTGATACAGGCAGTCAAATCTCCTGCTTAAATCCGACTCCCGACGACAAAATCAGCACGCTCCAGCCGCAACCACTCCCATATCCAGCAGGAAAAACCCACTTACCCCCGCGCTCCCTCTCACCCCCAGCACCGCTCCCCGGCGCGAGAGCGCAGGCGCGCGCCTTCCTCCGGCGCCTGCGGATGCTTCGAGACGTAAATGGCAATGTGCTTCAATAGAGCTATTTTACCTCGATCATGAATTTCTTCTTGCCCATCGGAACCATCTCTATCTTGCTATTCTCAGTGATATCCAGATGCTTTGCAAGATCTACGGGTATCCTTATAACGAGTGACCTGGCACTTTTGCTGACCGATCTCACGAACCTGAAGGCATACTTCTTGATATCTTCGCTGCGCCGTTCCATTTCTTGCGCCTGCTCCTCCGTAAAAGTAACATGCCCCTCTGAGCAGCGCATCCCCCTTACGTTCTCAAGTACGATACCTTCTTCAAATTCATACCGAGGAAGTTCAACTTCCCACATTTCCTGCCTGCATTTTCCGCATATTATTGCTGTCATTTTATCTCCATTTTCTTTTAACTTCATACAGCGTGAGTATTAAGATGTCATCCCCATCATACGTCCATCCGACCATTATTTTCCTGCATGATGCATCAATGATCTCGATGGAATGCGTGAATTCCATTCCCCTGCCTTTCTCATCGATTCTGGTAAATTCAAGCTCTCCTTTTTCGACTGCGGCTATCACATCCTCTTCGCTTATCTGTCTGGAAGCCATTCTTTGTCTCGCATGGTCAGAGAATGTATACATTCATCCTCTTTTCATCTTTATGTGTGATGAATGATATATATACTTATGGTGAGACCGTTTATTCCTGCTATTTACTATTGCATATGCCTGATTTCGATCGACCTTCCCACATCAGCTCTGGAGAAGCGCATCGCGGAGGGTATTCTCTGGCTCACTCCCCCCCGGGCGCCGCCCCGCCTGAAGCCCTCCCCCAGCCCTCTCAGCCCGAAATGCAAACCCGGCTGCTTCGCACGCACTCGCTCAACCCCGCGCCCCCATCGCAATAGCGCCGCTCCCCGGCACAAGCGCAGGCGCGGCGCCCCGAACGTAGCGCCCCTACAACCCGACGGAAAAAA
>DUGO01000124.1:6033-6239 GCA_013331375.1 Candidatus Methanoperedentaceae archaeon
ATGGCAATGGTCTATAAAGAGATAATCGAAGTGAAGAAAAAGCTTGACACAAGAGGACTTTTGGTGCAAGTGATGGTTTTGTTCGCGCGGTTCCTCTGGATGAGATACAGGAGAACGATTATAACCTGAACGTTACGTTGTACGTTTTTCCGCAGGAAGATGCTGAATAGATTGATGTGATTAAGGAATGGCAGGAGCTTCGCAGG
>DUGO01000122.1:0-8437 GCA_013331375.1 Candidatus Methanoperedentaceae archaeon
GAGTACCTGGGCAACCTGAAGGATATGGTGCTGGACGCGGTCAAGGACTGGGTCATCTCCAAGATCATCCAGTCTGCTGTCGCAAAGGTGCTGAGCATGCTCAATCCCGTCGGGGCGATCATACAGGCAATAATAACGATTTACAACACGGTGATGTTTTTCATCGAGCGCATCAACCAGATACTCACGCTTGTGGAAGCTATCGTGAACTCGATATATAAGATCGCGACAGGCGCCATTGGTGATGCAGCCAATTGGGTGGAGAACGCGATGGCGCGCACGCTGCCTGTGATCATCAGCTTCCTGGCGCGGCTCATAGGGCTTGGGGGCATCTCTGAGAAGATAAAGAATATTATTGAGAAGGTCCAGGAGAAGGTGGATAAGGCGATCGATAAGGTGATCGAGAAGGTCGTGGCAGCGGTTGGTAAGCTGCTGGGGAAGGGGAAGGAGGAAAAAGAGGATAAGGACCCGGAGCACGCTGCAAAAGTACAAAAGGGCTTGGCGGCGATCGATGAGGAAGAAAAGCAATACATCAAAGAAGGCAAGATAGAGAAAGAGCAGGCTGAGAAAGTCGCTGCGAAAATCAAAAAGGAGCATCCAGTATTTAAGTCCATCAAAGTTGCAGAGGGAAAGGAAACATGGGATTATGAATACGAAGCCAGCCCCAAAGAGACAAAAACAGGTGAAAAGAAAAAGCAAGAATGGAAAGTTGGGAAGCATGTTGTTGAGGCGCCAGCAGGTTCAAAGGGTGGCGAATCGCACCATGTGCCTGTTAAAGTCCTGCAAAACTGGATCGGAGAGGTTTATGAAGACATGCCAGACCCGAAATTGAAATCCAGAGGTACCCGGTATAAGAATGATAAGGTTGGAAAAGACTTATCTGCAGTCTGGCTCAGTGAAACCGCTCACAAAGCCGCACATGCACGCACGGAAACGGTAGCGAGCGAATTCGAAAAGGAAAAAGACGAAATATTGATAACTACCAAAAGAATAGTTGAGGGCAAAGATGAACCTGCGCTGGCTACAAGACCGACCCGCGCGGGGATTTCCAGAACAGTGGAAGAAGAAGGAGGAATTCCCAAATCAAAGAAGAAATTGCATGATTTATTTGGCAGAGTATTCAAAGGCTTGTTGAATGCAGGCATTGCATGGGTACTCCGAGCCATCAAAGGAGAAGGAGAGCAGATGAAAACAGAACTCATACCCAAGGCTGAAGAAACATGGGAAAAGAAACTTGATCCGGATGCGAGTGATTAGGAATAGTAAGATGGTGATAACTCCTCAAAAACCGGCATAAAAGGAACGAAGCGGTGGCAAACCGATCGACAATGCCCCTCTTGCCGTAGACATAATTAAAGAGTGAGCCAAGGCGGTACAATGCAGCCCTGACCTGATAAAGCTCATACATGATAAGCAGCAGGAGCTTCGCGAATACCTAAACCGCAGAGATAGAAGGGGGCTCAAAATATAATCAGCATATATAGAGTAGGCGACGCTTATGCCGCCAGATTTGCTGAAAAAGGCATCTATACACTCTGTGATCTTGCACGGATAGATCCCTTCAGTTCTGTGCGCTGTGTGTCGAAAGCAGCGTTCAGCGAGTTCAGAGCCAAGGCAGGGATGGTAATGGGATTGAGAATCTACCTTGAGCCATTTGTTCCCTTCGCCAACTAATCAGCAGTCTTTTGAATGAGCGACCCGGGGTACTTGCCAGAAACTTCCCAGGCATATCTAAGGACATGTCGAGGCATCTGCATGAAGACCTTGCGGTCCTTCAAGTTGCACTTGATGAGGCATACCTTCAGCGTATCACACTCGATGAATTGATGAAAGCCCTGCTTGGATTTAAGTGAGATTGAATGAGAGAGGAAAATGACTGAACATACCCGGCTCATTGCAGGAAAAGCGGAAGTAAAGATAGAGATTTCTGCCCCTCATTCCGGTAAGGTCTATCGGCTTCAACCAGTCAAAGCACCGACTGACCGCATCCTCTTCCTCCAGCGAACCATTGGCAACCAGTCTGTTCAGAGGCTTATGAAATCAGGCGCTTTGCAGCCGAAGCTCAGGCTCGGCGTGCCCGGCGATGTGTACGAGCAGGAGGCTGANNGGAGCAGGTGATAAGGATGCCTGAGATCCTTCAGTCGAAGTGCACTCATTCTGGATGCCAACGAGAAAAGGGTGAAGTCATCCTGAGATCGAAGGCTTCAAATTCAAATCTGGATATAACTCCAGATCTTGAAACCAGCATCCTTAGTTTGCAAAATGGAGGCCAGAATCTGCCCGAAAATGAGCGCATGTTCTTTGAGACGCGCTTCGGTCATGATTTTAGCAATGTGAAGTTACATAAAGATAAAAAAGCTGCTGATGCAGCAAAGGGAGTAAATGCGAGAGCGTTTACCATTGGATCTGATTTAGTGTTCGGAAGTGGAGAATACACGCCAGGGACCACCTCGGGAAAGATGCTAATTGCACATGAACTAACTCATGTGATACAGCAGGAAAAAACTGGGAATATAAGACTCCAATCTTCCAGATTGCTTGATTTCAAAGATAAAGATCCCANNAAAATCATTCATGGATACTAAACTCGTCTGGCAGTGGAAACATAAAATGACCCGAGATGAGGCATTGCTGGCAACCCGGCTCATACTCAGGTCGATGAGGGAAGGAGCGTCTTTTAACTGGGGGACTGAGGCAGAAGTATATATGAAAATAGCGCGAAGCCAGCTGGGTACATTAACCTCGGCTAAAGGGTTTATCGGAAAACTGTCCTGGGTGGGATTAAGTAGTGAAGTTATAGCTAAAGATCCTTCCCTATCCTCATCCGATTTTGTGAAATGGATCCTGAAGGGTGCACCTGAGCCTGATAAAGGAACAGGAAAGGTTAATTGCTGGGAAATGGTATTATTTTCGGCCTTTAAAGGCGGATTTACAACAAAGAAACGTATCGAGGACATGTACAACGAAGCTGTCAAACATGTTAAAGCAGGCACACGCTCTTTGATTGGTGATACCATTGAAATAGAACTGCGACGCGGAAATGAGTATGTCTTTGACCCGAAGGATCCAAAATCTCCAGAACCCCTGCCAGGAGATATAGTGATATTCTCAAAAGCAGCAAAGCACACCGCCATTTCTCTTGGCACAAAATCAGGTGGGGAGCATGACATCATAAGTCATTGGCCTCCACCCGATGGCAGCTTTAAAGCCAAAAAGACAACTATTGAAAAACTTCTTGGAGAAATGGGTTCGGGCAATGTTATTAAATTCTGGAGTCCAAAGTGGTGATCTCATGATGCCTCATTCTTTTGCCCTCGAGATTTTTATCAGTATCAAATGGGGTAGTGGCCATGATGAAATGTTACCCGTATTAGAGAATTTTCCTCTCTTCGGCGAAATTTCAGCTGGACAAATGCGAAAAGTCCGTGCACAGGTACGGATTCGTCTTGATGCATGGGATAATGTGCATGCGCTGGCAGATGCGCAACTTCCAGATCCAGATGGCGGAGAGATATTCATTTATCATTTCAATAGCAAGGGATCGCTCTATGGAAAAACATTACTTCCTTTCAACTCCCATGAAATTGAGAATTTGACAATATTGGACTATACTGTTGACTCTGAAGAAAGCTGTTATCTCCTTGAACAAATGCAATCTGGTGAACCTATCATTCGATTGAGAAAGATAAATAAAAATGGCGATTTAATATGGTGCCGAACGGATTTCACACAACGGGACAAAAAGATATCTCGAAAGCTCGACAGCAATTTTGAACGATTATTAATGGATGAACATTACCGCCTTTTCCTTCCTGCCACTCAGGATACCGGCGAAATCATACAGATCGATCCAGTTGATGGAACGCTCCTGAATTTATGCAAATCTGAAAGATCCAGCAGCAATGTTTTTCTGGATGCTCGAGGAAATCTTGTATACGTTCTTTATTTTCCTGAATTGAACAGACGTGGTTTTGGCATCTTTAACATTGCAGAACATAAGCTCAAAACGGTCGTTGCGGGAGATGAATTATACGGCTGGCTGATCTACCCTTTTGGGGTGGATTCTTCTTCAAATATATATGTCTGGAATGAAAATGCCATTGCGCGAATTTCTTTTGGCGGCCAGGTTCAAGTCATGGCCTCAATTGACAATATCGTGGTCAGATCGAATGATGGCATGATTTTATCAAGCCAAATCGTATCGATCGATGAAAAAATCTTGGCAGTTCAGGTTAAAGAGCATTCAATTAGCGGTGTATTGAATCGTGCTGAACTACGCTTGCCAGAGAAATTAAATCCAGAAAAGAGTGGGACCTGGAAACTTATTCATTTCGATGAAAGGGATAGATACTATGTATTTGGTGGAGAGGAACCGGGCCATACCGGGACGCTGCTTGTGTATTCCAGAGAAGGTGACCTTGAGGAAACAATATCTCCTCCTGAGGATTTACTTCCAATTGAATCAACTCTAGAGTCTCATTCCAAATGGGGGGTAGATTCGAAGGGAAGGGTATATATGCCTGTTATTAATGCCCAGGGCTTTAAAGTATTACGATTAATCAGAATTTGATTATAGGTTCGGCTGATCGACTGAAGAAGAGCCAGACAACTAGCATAAGATGAGCTGATTCGGGAAAAAAAGCTTATTTACTGTTCTATTTCTTATGAAGCGTGAGCTTTGCTTATAAACAAAATCGAGGAGCAGATGAGTAAAAAAGTTCAGGCGGCGGTTAAGAAGTCCAGGGATACAAGAGAAAATAAAGTTTCTCAAATGCAAAAAACAGCCCCCTCTCAATCCATTAGCTCGCCTGTGGAACAAATCCTGTTCCTCCAGAGAACCATAGGGAATCAGACAGTTGAAAGGCTTCTCAAGTCAGGGAAGTTGCAGGCTAAATTCAGGATCGGTCAGCCCGGGGACATTTACGAGCAGGAGGCTGACAGGGTAGCGGAGCAGGTGATAAGGATGCCCCTGCCACCTGCGGCGCCAACTTCGTATAGCAAGGGGGATACTGTTGATGTCAGGCGCAAGTGCCTGAAGTGCGATGATGAGGAAAAGGTCTGGCGCAAGCCGGGTGCTGCCGGGACAGGTATTTCTGAGGCGCCGGATGGTCTGCTGCAGGCGCTCGGGCAGGGTCAGCCGCTTTCCAGCAGCGAGCGGAGCTTCTTCGAGCCGCGCTTCGGACATGACTTTAGCGGAGTGAGAGTGCATGCGGATGCGAAGGCGGCGGAAGCGGCGCAGGCGGTGGATGCGCAGGCGTTCACTATGGGGAGGGATGTGGTATTCGGCAAATGGCAGTACGCGCCCGGGACGAGCCGGGGACAGAGGCTGCTGGCGCATGAGCTGACGCATGTGGTGCAACAACATGGCGTCGACGCAATTGCTGGCCACGATTTTTTCATCCCGCAGGGAAGAATCGAACTCGACGCGCCCGGCAGGACGATCCAGCGTAAAAATGGTGGTGGCGGCAAGGCGAAAACGCCTCCACCCTGGACTGTCGACGATCTGAAAAAGATGCTCGATGCGTGCGACGGAGGGCTGGGCATCTGGGCCAAGGCAAAGAAGGCCAACAAAGACAAGGATCCGGTGGTAAAGGCCGGCAAGACGAGGAGCGGTGGCTTTACCTCGCAGGATACCATCACCCTTGAAGAGACCAGCGATCGCTGCAACGCCGCTCAGGTGTTGATCCAGGAGTTGTCCAACATGTCCCGCGCCAAAGATTTCGATAAGCTATCCAGCGACGCGCGGGCCGGCGATCTGGCACGAGATGCTTTCATCAAGGGCTTCGAGAAGATCGAGTACGAGACAGGTGTAAAGAACGTCCTCACCGCATTCGATGCGTGCAAAGACATCTGGAAGTGCAAAACCGCCGAGAAGGAATGGGCGCGCAAGGCCAAGGACTTCGAAGATTACTTCAAGAATTTCCTGAGCAACGTCCACAAGGAGGGCTACGGAAAGTGGTGGGACGACAACTGCAAAGCGGCATACGACAAGAAGCATCCGAAGAAATGAGCGGTTCAGAGCATTTCTCGCCGCTGCCTTCGCGCTCGTTTCGTGTCGATTCCTGATGAGACCAGATATGAACGAAGACATCCGAAAAATCATGACAAAGGGTGCGCCGGCGGTGACGCTGCGCACCGATGCGGTACAGATCGATCTAGTGCGGATCCTGCCGGGCGAGTTCATGATGGGCTCCCCGGTAAGCGAAGAAGGGCACTCACCCAATGAGGAGCCGGTGCGGCGGATACGTATCTCGAAAGCCTTCCATATAGGCATATTTGAGGTCACCCGGGCACAGTATCGAGCGGTGGTGGGGAAGGCGCCCGGCGACGAGGAAGGAGATATGCTTCCTATCAGTCAAGTCACTTATGCGAATGCGCTGGAGTTCTGCCGGTGCCTCTCTTGCACAGCAAAGGTTGAAGTCCATCTTCCCACCGAAGCTCAGTGGGAATACGCCTGCCGCGCCGGAACCCAGACCCGGTATTGCTCGGCTCCACCGTGGCAGACCTTGGGCGCGTGGCCTGGTTCTCCGGGAATTCGGAAGGAAAAGCGCACCCCGTTGGGCAAAAGCAGCCCAACGCCTGGGGGCTTTATGACATGCATGGCAACGTCTGGGAGTACTGTGCCGATTTCATTGACGACTATGCGACGATGGCAAGCACCGATCCGGTCGGGCGCATTACCGCAAGCCACGGAGCGATGAGAGGCGGCGGCTGGATGCATGGTCCCAATGAGTGCCGCTCCGCTACCAGGCTGATCAGTGACGACATGTTCGGCGGCGCAGGATTCAGGATCATGGTGGAAGATATTTTGGGAAGCCGCCCGAGTATTTAGGACTTGTCGGATGAGTCAAAAGTCATCTTTTTTTCTTGCCGTTTGATTCGAATAATGGAGACGATGTATGGGTGAGATGATAAAGACAACGCCTAAGAAACCCGACGTCAAAGGAAAATACAAAGCCTCTCAAAAGCAAAAGACAGGTTCCTTTCAATCCATTAGCTCGCCTGTAGAACAAATTCTGTTCCTCCAGAGAACAATAGGGAATCAGGAGGTTGGAAGGCTTATAAGATCCGAAGCTTTGCAGCCAAAGTTCACGCTCGGCGTGCCCGGCAATGCGTACGAGCAGGAGGCTGACAGGGTGGCGGAGCAGGTGATGAGGATGCCCCTGCCACCTGCGGCGCCATCTTCGTATAGCAAGGGGGATACTGTTGATGTCAGGCGCAAGTGCCCGAAGTGCGAAGCTGAGGCTAAAGTCCGGCGGAAGCTGGATGCTGCCGGGACGGAAATTTCTGAGGCGCCGGATGATTTTATGCAAGCACTTGGACATGGTCAGCCGCTTTCCAGCAGCGAGAGGCGCTTCTTCGAGCCGCGCTTCGGATATGACTTCAGCGGAGTGAGAGTGCATGCAGATGCGCAGGCGGCGGAAGCGGCGCGGGCAGTGGATGCGCAGGCATTCACTGTGGGGAAGGATGTGGTATTCGGCAAATGGCAGTACGCGCCCGGGACGAGCCGGGGACAGAGGCTGCTGGCGCATGAGCTGACGCATGTGGTGCAGCAGGGAACTATTGCTCGACAGACAATTGTCATGAGGTCGCCGGATAAGAAGGCATTTGATGAAAAGAAGATGTTCGAAATAGCAAGGAAATCCAAGATAGTTGTAGACCTGGAAAAGAAGGCAAAAGATCTGGGTTTTAGCTATGGAGGTCAGGTTTCAGGTGAGCATTCGTACACTTCACCTTCAGATAAGAAGATATATATAACAAAAGAACTTTCGAATGAAAAAGCAGCTTTACATTACGCATATGAATTACAGAATGCCATCAACATGTCTACAAAATATTCAAAAATATTCGAGAAAGCATCAAAAGGGGGATTCAAAGACGCTTCCGAATTTGCAGAGGCCATGCTTAATGTAGAGGTGGAGGCTTTAATAACACAAGCAGAAGTAAGCATAGAACTTGGACTGGAAGCTTCGAAGGCGGTCGCAGAGCTGGTAAAGAAATATAAGAAAGGAGAGCTTAAACTGGACGAACTCAAGAAGAAAGTATTTGAATTAGCTGCAGGCGGCATTATTGACGGCATGAATGCAAAAAAATACTATGAAAAGAAATACAAGGAAGTTTATGAGAAATGATTTCATTACCTGAAATATCCTGCCAGGTGACTTCATTATGCATTCGGAGAAGAATACAAAAGAACATCTATTGAATTCCTTGAACAATAAAACCATTCAATTCGCTACCTATATACCGGAAGGCTCGCCGTTCATATCAATCGGAAGAAAGATACAAATTATGGGTCCGGAAAATGCGCTGAAAATCACACAATACGGCAAACAAATAATTCCTGATCTTATAAAATTGTTACATGACAATGAAAGAGATTGGGCTGCGAATGTGATTTTATCCAGTATTACAGGTCGGGACGCTTTAATCGTGA
>DUGO01000122.1:8450-11046 GCA_013331375.1 Candidatus Methanoperedentaceae archaeon
GACCTGATAAAGCTCATACATGATAAGCAGCAGGAGCTTCGCGAATACCTGAACCGCAGGGAAAGGAGGGCGCTCAAAATACACGATCCTGTGAGGATCAAGAATCTTGAAAAGATCATAGGACACCTTGACAGGCTGCTTGTGTTCCTTGTGCCCTCCGGTGAAGGTACCTATGATGAGCAAAAGATAGCGTCATTGCAGTCGATACTCGACCAGATCACCGCACCCGAAAACATCTCGTTCAGCAGCGCATGGGAGCTGGCGGACATGCTTGAAGTCCAGCTCGTCCGCTTCGGGGATGATGTGTATATCCTCACACTCCTGAAAGCCCTTGAGGCATCCATAGATGCAGATGAGAAATCAGGCATGAGTTCTCAGAACGTTAAGAAAGCAGATATCAATGGGCTCCTTGAAGGCTATTTCAATGGCAAGTTCAAAGAGCATCATAAGCTTCAAGAAGCCAGGCAGCTTCTTGAATATCTTCTGCAGGCGCAGATCTCCGGGTACCGAAGGGACAGAGCAAAAGCATTGCTCAGAGGAAATTATCTGAGAATCATTGCTGCCAGCATTTCTGTATCGATTGCATTACTTGCGATCTTCTTCTCACTTGCAGAAAAAGGAAAAAATAACCCTGACTATATTAACTATCTCATCCTCACTGTAATCTTCGCTGGCGCGCTGGGAAGCATCCTGAGCCGGGCAATCAAGCTGGGGAAGCAGCCTCTTGATGAAAAAAGCAAGACATCTGAGGAGACCCCCTTGGGAATACGTGCGCTAATCTCATGGTGGAAGGTGTTCTTTGCGCAGCCAGCCATCGGTGCTGCATCTGCACTGATCCTCTTTTTCGTATTCTATTCAGGACTCGTGAAAATAGATGAGCTCGCTCTTGGACCATCCCACTACAGCGTGCTCGGTTTCCTTGCGGGTTTCTCTGAAGCCTATTTCATCGGCATCCTCGATAGGGTGGCAGGCTCCACCGGAGGTTCGCTGCAATGATTGAGAATTTATAATGAATTTTAACAGTATTAAGTCATATAGTTGATACCAGATGGCGGAGAGAACATTCGCTTCGAAGGCGCCTGATGCCGCGATGGAGAATAATGCCTGCTGTATGATTGAGTCCTCTCCATCATATCGCTCACCAGTTGAGCATATGCTGTTGCTCCAGAGGACAATCGGCAACTGGGTCGTTCAGAGGCTCTTGAAATCTGGAGTGCTGAGAGCAGTCTCAGAATTGGCGCCTCAGGCGATGTGTACGAGCAGGAGGCTGAGAGGGTGGCGGAGCAGGTGACGAGAATGCCGGAGCCGATGGAGGTTTCTGGAATAACCTCTGATAATCATGTCCAGCGCTCGTGTTCGAAGTGTTTGGGTCGCCGCCTCCCGGGAGAGAACGAAGTCCTGCAGTCTAAAGAGGTGCCGGGCTCACCCTCAGAGGTTACGCCAAGATTAGAATCAGATATCGATGCCATCAAAGGCGGTGGACAGCCCCTGCCAGAGTCAGTGCGGGCTTTCTTTGAGTTGCGCTTCGGGCATGATTTCAGCGATGTAAGGGTGCATACAGATACGAAGGCGGCTCTGGCAGCGCAGGCGGTGAATCCGAGGGCGTTCACCATCGGCAGCGACATGGTATTCGGGAATAGAGAATACGCTCCTGGAACCAGTGGCGGGCACAGGTTGCTGGCGCACGAACTGACCCACATAGTACCGACAGGACGGACGGCAAAGTTGAGATCGAGGTCACCATTATCTTCAACAACGAGCAGCTGCGCAAGCATGCGTTCGGGGGAGTGCTTGACAAAGTATATCTTGAATTCCGCAAGCTGTTCTACCGCAGGACATTTGACATAGAATCTTTCAGGATACTGGGACACCTTGATAAGGGTGGCGATTTCACATTCGAGAACATCTACAGCCCTTGAACATACTATTGAGGATGATTCAATCCACGGGGACCCGCCCACCGCACCCCAGCATGCGATAAAATATTATTTCTGTAACCACAGTCATCCGGTCGTTTTCGTTAACACGTCGAACCATGCATTCGCAGAGCACGATACGAATCACCGGCTCTGGAAGTGGGAGTACCTGCCCTTGGCTGAGAAAGCATCCATCAAATTCGGGTCACAGACGAAGAGATTAACAGGAGATTCAAATCAAAGCTGAAGTTCTGGTAATCATGTAATTGTATCGTGTCCTGCTTTATGTTATATTAAACAATCCGGTGTTGATCAGTATTACCATCACGCCTATCATGATAACCGAACCTGTCACTATACCGGACAAGTAGGATTTATTGTCCAGGCGCATCCCTGAGGCTTCGATAAGCCTGATAGTAATATAAAATAGGACCACATACATCGTCTTCAGTATGACCGTTCCTGAAAAACCCACATACCTGAGTAGCGTATTGACTTCTATTGCCCCATTCTGCAGTCCGATATACGTTGTTACCAGGTCTACGAAATAGAACAATACAACGACCATGAACAGAGATATCCTGTACTTTGTCCGCATTAGCCTCCACTCTTATAGTAAAATATGGCAAGCACTAATATTAAGGTTTCTCTGGTAATATTCCCTCTAAGGTCTGATTTTA
>DUGO01000090.1 GCA_013331375.1 Candidatus Methanoperedentaceae archaeon
CATCAACAAGAGGTATGGTGGGAAGATAAAACCAAAAGCAGCACTGCTTGTTAACGTAGAGGAGGTATATCATCTCAAGCCAGCTGAGGGCAAAAAGAGGATAGCATGAACGGTTAATCAAAGGTCAGATCAATATTTTTACAAACTTCCTCACTGCGATGCGATAGCTGTGCAGCGGCCACTCGCCGTCTGGTAGAGAAAACCTGTCATCTACCCAAAGGAGCAGCTTCTTGAGATCTCTTTCATCAAACATCATCCATTCTTTCTCCACGGCGATGGCTGCGAGCCGCAGCCGCATAAGCAGGGTGCCTACCTGCAGCCTGCCCAGTCTTGGGGTGTTGAAGCCTAACCGGGCAGTCCTCTGCAAAATCAAGCAATAATTCTTTATCCTTTTCAGAGGTCTGGGTGTTAATAACACGCGCCTTTGTGGAAGCGAACGTTCCATCCTTATCATATTATCTCTATGTTCATGTTGTCTGCCTCTTTTCGGTCTACTCTAAAATAGGCATTGGACGGAACCGCTTGAAGCCGCCGGAGGGATTTGAACCCTCGATCTGCTGATTACGAATCAGCCGCTTTGCCAGGCTAAGCCACGGCGGCGCATCATAGAATTTTTGCTACATTGCCCAAGTACGCTATATAGTTTTCTCAAATGGAAAGATATCCGACCGGTTGTCGAAATGTGCACAGCGAGAATTCCAGGGGCAATAGAACAGAAAAGCGCAGCTCCATGCCCCATACTATACCCAGCTGATAAATATAAAAGCGAAAGACCTTTATAATAGTTTAAACAACTCTCATCAGCGGTCAGAAGGTAGGATGGATGGGACTCAGAAAGCTCATACCAGGGGTACTTGCTGCAGTTACGGCAGTCCTCTTCATAGGAGGGGTCTATTTTTCCGCGCCGAGCGCGACCCTGATCAAGGAAGACTGCAATAAGTGCCATGAGGGCTTCACGCCAGTGGAAGGCGCAAGGGAAATACATGCAGGCGCCAATATCACGACCAAGGAATGCAAAGAGTGCCATGAAAGCGCGATTGCGGCACATGCAGACAAGAAGCTGAAATTATCGGATTGTGCCCACTGCCATGAACGCGACAGGGGTGGAGCCATGGCGTACTCCAACTGCACCGACTGCCACAAGACAGACCCGCACAAGGACGTGACCTCCAAAGAGTGCAGCGTATGCCACACGACCTGCAATACCTGTCACAATGTTGAGATCACGAAGATTGCTGAGGGCAGGCACAATACATTACAGTGCAGCGGATGCCATATATACCATACCTACAAGCCAGACTGTACGAACTGCCATACGCTTTCCGAATCACACATCAACCGCACGGGCATGGTTAGCAGGACCGAGACGTGCGCAGGATGCCACGGTACCGCACACCCAGTATCCTACGGTGAGATCAGGAAAGAAGTCTGGAGGATTACGAATAGTAAAGGTTAAAAAGGCTCAGGTTGTACAGCCATTGCTTGACATTCAGATTGGATTTCACTTGGAGATGGTTTAACGAATGACATTGTCAAAAAGGGTTATTATCATAATGGTGATTGCAATACTGTCAGTGGTCACACTGATGAGTACAAAAATCGGATGGGATTATGTGACCACTACTGAGTTTTGTGAGATTTGCCATGAAGTTGAATTTGAGGCGTATAACACCCCAGGCGACTCGCTCGATTATGCGCACAACACGCATTCGGTAACTTGTACCGCGTATCATGAAGGCGCAGGCAGCGGAGGTGCCCTGGAGTTCAAGGAGCGGATAGGCATCATGCTCCTGCTGGACGTGACCGGTGGCAGCGCACCGCCTCAGCCCGAAGAAGAGGTACGGCTTGAGAACAAGAAGCGATGCCTGAAATGCCACCAGGACTTCCAGCTCAAGACAAGCGGCTTATTGCTCAACCCGCACGAGAACGTGAAGGACTGTGCCTCATGCCACGTCGGGCACAAGCGCGGATTGTCCGAGCAGGTGTGCAGCAAATGCCACTCCCAGCCGGCAGAATCGCTCAAGACTGAAGGAGGCAGGCATTCAAAGCGTGGATGCGCGTTCTGCCATCCGACGCATGGCTACCTGCCCAAGTGTACCGACTGTCACGGACTGTACCACCCTGGCGGTTTCGAAGCATGCAATAGCTGCCATACGAATGCTCACGCGCCCAAGAAAGTCGAATTCGGCGGCTCCGTGAACAAGACGCAGTGCATACTCTGCCATGGTACGGTCGTCCAGACTACCTTCGGCACGCAGCCCACAAAGCACGCAAAGGTCGAATGCACGCAGTGCCATCCGGTTCACGGCCAGACACAGTCGTGCGTTAACTGCCATGAGAAGCACACGCCGACTATGGCAGAGACCGAGTGCAGCAAATGCCACCAGATAGGGCATGTGCCGACGAGAGTTTCGTACCCGAGCGATACGTCTAAAGACCTGTGTGCGGGATGCCACCCGACCGAGGCGTCGCAGCTGGCATCAAGCAAATCCGCGCACGCTGATAAGACGTGTGCATACTGCCACAGGCAGCACGCGCAGATACCGTCCTGCACAGCCTGCCATGGTACCATGCACGGGCTGTCAAGCGGTTGCGCAACATGCCATACATCTGCGCATGACCTGAAATTCCCGCAGAAAACATAGCGGGAATTTTATCTATTTTTTAGTACACTTAGCCGGGCATTTGGCATGGTTATTAAGAATGCCAAGCAAGATTTTTTTCTGCATCGGTGCTGTTATAATCCATGATGCCCAATAATCCTATATGGGCAGGAACATTGTAATAGATGATCTGAATGCAACCCCCATCGAGGAGAGACGGGTAGAGGTCGTTGAAAGAAAGGGGCTGGGGCATCCCGATTACATCTGTGATTCCATAATGAACCAGGTATCGGTCGAGCTTTCAAAGCTATACATGAACAGGTTCGGCGCAATAATGCACCACAATATAGACAAGGGCATGCTCGTGGCTGGTCAGGTTGAGAGCAGGTTCGGGGGCGGGAAGGTGGTGCAGCCCATGCGTTTGATATTCGGTGACAGGGCAACGTTCAATGTAGGAGATAATTCCATTCCTGTCAATGACATCGCAATAAGCACCGCGAAACGCTGGCTTAGGGACAATCTCAGGTTCGTGGATGCCGAAGAGATATACTACCAGAGCGAACTCAAGCAGGGGTCGCTCGAGCTGACCGACATTTTCAGGAGACCCGGCACCATTCTTGGCGCCAACGATACCTCTGCAGCCGTTGGTTATGCGCCCATGACACAGACAGAAAAGCTTGTACTCGACACGGAGAGATACCTGAACTCAGAGGCATTCAAGAAAGAATTCCCATGGACAGGGGAGGATGTCAAGGTGATGGGGCTCCGCGAGGGGAGCGAGCTTCATGTCACTGTAGCCATGCCTCTTATTGACAGGTTCGTTGAGTCTGAGCCGGATTACTTCAGGAAAAAGGAGGAGGTGCTTGGAAGCATTAACGATTACGTTTCCAGGACAGTGTCCCTTAACCCGCATGTTTACCTGAACACGCTTGATGTCCCGGGGCGCGGTCTTGGCGGTGTATATCTCACTGTCACTGGCACCTCTGCGGAGGATGCGGACTGCGGGCAGGTGGGGAGAGGCAACAGGGTTAATGGCATCATTCCCCTTAACCGACCGGTGAGCAGCGAGGCGGCTGCAGGCAAGAACCCTGTAAGTCATGTCGGGAAGATATACAACCTGCTCACTCACAGGATGGCCGACAGGATATACCGCGATGTGCCCGGCATCAGGGAAGTGTACGTGTGGCTGCTTAGCCAGATAGGCAAGCCGATTGACAGTCCCAAGATAGCTGCAGCCCAGGTCATAATGGAAAACGGCACGGTGGATGCGGTGAAGAAGGAGATAATCGATGTCATGGACGCAGAGCTGGCTGACATCAACTCGTTCTGCATGGAACTGGCATACGGCAGGATACCGGTGTGCTAACCTACCTGTGAAGCTATCCTGCGTCCCATCTCGATGCACCTGCCTATTTCGTTACCGTCAGGTCTGAACCTGACATCAAGCGTCTCGACCACCCTGTGATTCTCCTTTTCAAGCTCATCTTTGATGGCTTTAACTGCGCCGCCGCCCCATCCGTACGAGCCGAAAATACCCCACATTTTTCCTTTCGGCTTCAGTCCCATAACATAGGTGAGGAAACCGCCCACAGTAGGATACATGGTATTGTTCAGGGTCGGTGAGCCCACGATGACCGCAGACGCGTCCAGTATCTCCTTTACCGCGTCGCTCCAGGGGTTGCTCCGCAGGTGCATGAGCTTTACCTCCACACCGGTCTCAATTGCTCCTTTTGCGATGCTTTTTGCCATCATGTCAGTGCTCTGCCACATGGTATCATAAACGATAACCACCTTCTTTTTCGTACCTGCTCCTGCCCACCTTGAATAATAGCCGATGATAGTACCCGGGGTCTTCCAGATGATGCCGTGGCTCGGCGCTATCGTGTCTATCCCGATATTGAGCTTTGCCACTTCCTCAAGCTTCTTCGCCACAAGCTGACCGAGAGGCATGAGGATATTGGCATAGTAATCCGTGGCAGCGTCTTCGAGCACCGCTGCCGGGAGTTCACTGTCGAACCTCTGCGATGATGCGATATGCTGCCCGAAGGCGTCATTTGAGAGCAGGACACGGTCAGCTTTGACATAGGTCATCATGCTGTCAGGCCAGTGAAGCATGGGAGTCATTATGAACATCAGCTTTTTCCTGCCTAGGGAAAGCTCATCACCTGTCTTAACTGTCCTGAAGCGCCACTTGCCGCCGTAGTATCTTGACAACCCCTCCTTTCCCTTCTCTGATGCAATCAGCTCGGCATTGCCCGCTGCAGCCATGGCTTCATTGAGCGAGCCCGAATGGTCTGGCTCGACATGATTGGATATGACGAAATCTATCCTTCCCGGGTCGACTATCTCTTTTACGCGCGCCAGCATCTCGTCAGCGAATCCGTGCTTCACGGTATCGACGAGCGCTATCTTCTCATCGACTACAAGGTAGGCATTGTACGTGGTCCCCCTGTGCGTGATATACCCGTGGAAATCCCTGATGTTCCAGTCAATGGCACCTACCCAGTATATGCCATCCGCGACCTTTACGCTCATGCTTCCCCGTCACCCCTCGATAAGCCTTCTGTGCTCCTTCATCATGCACCTGTTCCATACGACCGTTAGCCCATTCCGCGCAGCCTCCTCAGCAGCCTCCCTGCTGTAAATCCCCTCCTGCATCCAGAGGACGCGCGCGCCAGCCTTTATTGCTTCTTTCGCCACAGGCGGCATATCCTCGGAGCGGCGGAATACGTCAGCCACGTCAATTTTCACGGGCACGTCGAGAAGGCTTCTGTAGCACTTCCCGCCGAATACGCTTTCGATTGTCGGATTCACGCATATCACGCTGTACCCCTGCTCCTTAAGGTACTTCGCCACGAAATGCGATGGTTTCGTTTCAGTGCTGGAAAGCCCCACTACAGCAATATTCCTGAGCCTGAGGAGCCCCCTTATCTCATCATCCGTACGACCGTCGTGAATAATGCTCATGTGCAAAATATCGGCTTTATCAGGTTAAAAGGTTTGGCGGAAGTTACTAAAAATCTTTTGTATGTAATTATTTGCGCTTTCCTCATCGCCAAGACTTATATACCGGAAGCGCCAATATCTGTTCGTATTATGACGAACAATAATATACATCCGGCTGCTGGGGGACTTAAAGTCCCCAGAAAGGACTTTTCGGCTCGGCTTGAGCGCGCGGGAAGCCTTGCGGACATATTCGAGCTCGTGAAGCTCGCGGTCTGGAACAGCAGGAAGAAGAGCCGCGCAGGCATCATGCTGGGTCTTGCGAACCTGGGCAACCATCCCGGGGGGTTCTTCGGTGCGTTCTACCCGGTTGGCTCGAACGTCATAGTGCTCAATAAGGTCCCTCTCCAGAGGATTCAGGAGACAAGACCCGAGCTGTATAAGCCGTACCTGTTCCATGTGATGCTGCACGAATACCTGCACACCCTTGGATACCTGAGCGAGGACAGGGTGCGGGCTATGGTCGTGGAGATAACGGCATATGCATTCGGGGATGCGCATCTTGCGACAAAGATTGCGCTCGACACGGTTCCATTCTTTGGCAACCTTGTGTATCCCGAAGCGGCGTGGAAGGCTGATGACATGAAAATGGAGCTCGTCGGCGGGTTCGACAGGGGAAGTGCGGGGTATATAGCGTAACTGTGCAATCCTTAAAGGATGCTTGGCGCAGAAAACATGGGGGTTTTACGGCGCGGTCAAACCATTGCCAGCTTCTTCTCCATCTCGGCTATCTTAATCTTAAGTGCAGTTATTTCTTCTATGACCGGGATACGCTGGTCAAGTGAATCGAATCTATAATTCATTACCGCAAATTCGGATTTCATTTCGTTTCTCAGGCTGCTTATCTTTTCATCAATGCGAGCTGTTTCATGTTTTTGTTTCATTTCTCAGGCTATCAATCTTAGCATCTAACGCCTTGACATCTCCACCAATCTCATTTAGTCGGGGCAATAAGAGCCGTTCTATCCAGCCAGGTACTTTCTCCACGGACATAGGCTATACTTGAGCACCATGCTATTTAATCTTAAGTCCGGTTGTCCAGACTGAGAAGGTTAAGTTAAACAAAATTCCCCGCGCAATCCAGCGAAAGCCCTGCAACCGTGCAGTACTTCTCGACCTTTTTCCTGATTACAATCCCATCCCCGGTTATCTCGAATTCGCGTATCAGGTTCTCGTGCTTCTTCCCCTTCATCTTCAGCACTGAAACCGCTTTTCTCAGAGAGCCGTCTATTTCCACGTGCCGCAGGAGCAGTATCGCATCCATGTATCGGGATATGCTGGCTGTCCGGTCATCCCCGGCTCCTGCCGTGTATTCCGTGTCCATCGTGTATATGGTCGTGACGTTTTTCGACCTGAGCAGAGAGTTCAGCGAGCCTACGATTATCGGGAGCGTGACGTATTTCGAGAGCAGCTCCCCGAAACTCGCTATGCTGTCTATGAGTAGGCATCCGGCATGTATGTCGTCTATGGCTTTCACGGTATCAGCCACAAGCTGGTTTGCGCAGCAGATGTCCCGTGCATACACTATCCTTAGCAGGTTTTTCTTCTCAAGCTCAGCAAGGTCCCAGTTGAAACCGAGCATATGGTCCCTGAGCTTCGCGTCATCATCCTCGAAGCAGACAATCACACCCGGCACACCCTTTCTCGCATTGCTGACAATTAACTGCATACCGAGGACGGTCTTGCCAGTGCCGCTGCTGCCGGAGACCAGGTTTGAGGAACCGCTCATGAACCCGCCACCCGTCATGCCGTCAAGCTCAGCGATACCGGTCAGCACGCTGGTCCTCGGTATCCGGGCTGCCTGCGAAGCCGGGAGCTTCGGGAAGACCTTCAGCCCGTCATCCGTGATGCAGAAGACATGCTTGCCGCTTGCGTATTTCTGTCCCCGCATCTTGAGTATCTCAAGATATCGCACTCGCTTCCCGCGCTCCTCCTCATCTGTAAGGCGTATAATGCCGTCAGAAAGGTAGTTGACATCGTTTTTCATCGATTCGGAGCCGGAAAGCTCCCCGTTGACCAGGACAAGCGAATTCCAGCTCTTAAGACGCGTGAACAGGTCATAGTACAGCTTCCTGCACTCCATGACTGACAGCCCGTATGAGAACGGGTTTATGGGGTCTATCGCTATCCTGTCAGGCTTGATGACCTCTACGCTGGCTTCGATCTCATTCATGATAGCAGCAGCGCCTCTCTGCACGCTTTCCGCGCTCAGAGGAACGTATTTTACATTGCCCTGTCCCAGCAGGGAAAACGAATAGAAACTGAACTGCGACATGAAGTTATTGATCATGGCAATGGGCTCAGTCATCGCTGAAATGTACATGCACATCTCTTCGCTGTTCTTTGCAGCATTGAACAGGGACTGAATCGCGAACGTAGTCTTTCCCGAGCCGGCAGAGCCTTCTATCACGATAACTGACGGTCTGGTAAAACCTCCATCCAGCAGGCTATCTAATCCGTCCACCCCACTCAGTACCCGTTTTATCATACCAGTAATTCCTTGACTTTATCAGCAGCCTTTTCAAGCTCCACGAGTATGAGACCCAGCCCAGCCGTAGGTTTGGTCAGTACAACAAGGATAGCCTTCGGTCCAGCCCCGGTAACAATGATCCGGCTCTTGCTCGACTCCACAATGACCCTGTTCGGCAGCCCCTTACCAAGCTCAGTTGTTGCAGTTTCTGCGGCTCCGAGCATCGTTGCGGACATCGCGGCAAAAGTCTCTGGCTTATTGATGTTCGTGCTTATACCCATCAAAACACCGTCTCGCGTAACGATTGCTGAAGCGTCAATATCACCGGTCTTTGTAAGACTTTCCAGCACAAGTTCGAATTTTTTAGATACTGCCATTTGTACTCCGGGATTTGGGACGCGAACAAAGCTACTGCCTTCGGGTATTTAGTCAATTTTACATTTATATCTTTCGATAATCCTCAGTTTATAATCCACGGTTTACTCAATGGCGTTCCACTGGCATCTTACGGGAAACTGATTCAGGTGCCTCAACACATCGTTTTTCCCGGGCAGGTGTTTCCGTGAATCCAGGGTCACATACATGGAAATATTAAAGTACATGCTCTCACATCTGGATTGCAGTTGAGGGCCCGTAGCTTAGCCAGGTGGAGCGCTCGGCTGATAACCGAGAGGTCCTGCGTTCAAATCGCAGCGGGCCCANNATCGCCATACAGTTTCAGCATCTTTCACGGATATTCCCGGCACCTCCGCGAGAACCCGGACTTCTGCCACTCTCAGTGCATCGACAGACTTGAAGTGGCGCAGCAGCTTGCTTTTCTTCTTCTCGCCGATTCCAGGGATGCTGTCAAGCAGCGACTCAGTGAGCTTCTTCTTCCGCAGCTTCCTGTGGTACGCAAGGGCGAACCTGTGCGCCTC
>DUGO01000217.1 GCA_013331375.1 Candidatus Methanoperedentaceae archaeon
GGTATATACAAGGACAATACCGAAATTTTCCTTGAATCAATGAGATATCGGTATCGGACATAATTTAGCATATCCGATATGATACCAATGTATATATCGGTATCGGCGAAATTAAGGGAAATCCGATATATCAACTACTAAGCCTGCGCCATTGAAAAGATGTCTTGTACGAATGCGAAAGCAGCGAACTCCGAACGAACTCAACGACGAGTTCGTTCCAGTTCGTGTGAGTTCGTTGCCAATTCTCACGCTTTTCAAAAATGCTGGAATTAAGGCGCGAATAGATAGTATAGTTTTAATAACTACAAATCTAATTATCAACTATGCGATTCACAGTAAAACTCGAAGAATCGGATGAAGGTGGATATACAGCCCAGTGTCTTGAACTTCCCGCAGCGATAAGTGAAGGAAATACAAAAGAAGAAGCTCTGGAAAACATTAAAGAAGCAATTCAACTGGTTCTTGAAGTCTCACGGGAACAAGCGCGGTCGTATACTGAAGTCTTTAGTGTGGAAGTGGCAAGTGCCTAAACTCCCGTCTGTATCTGGCAGGAAATTATCAGATCTTTGAATAAGATGGGTTTTATCATAGTACGCCAGAAAGGGAGCCACGCTTATGCAAAAAGGGGATTCAACAGTTACTGTTCCACTACATGACCCTGTCAAGGAAACCACTCTTAAAAGCATATTGAATCAGGCAGGAGTTTCATTGGAAGAATTATTAGAGTATCTTTGAATCGAACCAATTTAAAAGCAAACTAACAGTTCTCATCCGGTCCGTTCCCGAATGATTTCGCATATCATGCCATGCAGTCAAGGGCACGAAAACGCATGCGCATCATGACCTGATGCCATCCGCAGCCTCAGCCCTTTTCCATCCTGCCCATCTCATTGTTCACCACAACAATGCACTGGTCTGCATGCAGCGCCATCGGTCCCGCGCCCACCACTTTCGCGCCGCATTTGCCGAACAAGCGCATCCATCTAGTCTGTCATGCCCGTATCGGCACAAAACAAGATCCCTGACCAGAAAAACAATCATTAAATAGCATGTGAGACCATCTCATCACGGATGGCAGTGGACATCAGATATCCTGAAATAGGCATTTGCGGACTTTCCTGCAGACTGTGCCCCCATTACCATACCGAGGGTGAAAGCAGGTGCGGTGGATGCAAGACCGAATCCAGGATATGTGCTGGCTGCCCTTTTATCACCTGCGCCCTGAAGAAGAAAGGAATTGAGTTCTGCTGGGATTGCGAAGAGAGCGGAACCTGTGAAAAATGGATGAATCACAGGGAAGCCGGGAAGATGGTAGATTCATTCAAGTGCTACCAGAAACTTGAAGATGATATCGCATTTAGCCAAAAGAACGGGGTAGAGGAGTTTGAAAAGGCTCAGAAAATAAGAGAGCACCTCTTAAAAGAGATGCTTGGGGAATTCAACGAGGGGCGCTCAAAAAGCTATTACTGCATCGCAGCAACGGTCTTGGAGATTGAGGAATTGGAAGACGCCTTGACGAAAGCAAGGAAAGGCTCTGGCGGATTAGATATCAAGGCTAAATCCAGGGTTCTTCACTCAGTGCTGGACGAGATAGCTGAACGAAAGAACTACCTTTTGAAGTTGAGAAAATGAAAAAGTTTGGCGCGCAGGACCCCGATTCGTGCTATGTGCCTGATATTATGTTACTCCTCCAGCCGTCCTTCGAACTTCGCGCCGATTTCATGGGCGGTCTGCAGAGCCTCCACTACCGCGCGGTCACCCTCTATGTGCATCCGGATTATGAAGTGGATGTTCCTGGCAATTTCATCGTACTCCAGCACGAAGGTATCTGCGTCTGCCCAGTAGCCCCTCTGACCAAGAGGAAGGTTATAATCGCCCTTCGACAGGCGGTACACACCATCCAGACCGACGGGTCTGGGCGGCATTTGACCCCTGCCTGTAAGCGTGATGTTAAGCACAGCCTCCTCCGACCCGTTGAAATCGATGCGGAGCTTCTCGACCTTCAGGGTATTGGGCTCAAAAATGAAGGTCTTACCTGAGATGTTTGCCTTTTGGGGAAGTGGTGCCGCCTGCCGGGGTGCAGGAGGCTGTGAGATTATGTTGAGCGCAGCTTCGAGCTTTGCCATTCCTTCCTGGTTGGCGGGTAGCGTTTTGCCCATGTCCATAATGGTCGCGGTCAGCAAAGGCTCTATCTCATCAAAATCGAATCCGCCGCCGGTCGTCACCACGATGAGGTTCCACTCAGGCACCACGATGATGCGCTGCCCGCCTCTCCCGATTGCGCTGTATAAAGCCGGGTCGCTCTCTGGCACCCACCATCCGTAGCCGTAATCGTCATCGCCGCCAGTATCGATCTGAGCCATGACCGATTTCTCAACCCAGTCCCGGGATACTACCTGCCCATCTTCCCACTGCCCTTTGTTGAGCCACAGGTAGCCTATCTTTGCCATATCGTGCGGGTGCAGGAACAGCTCTGCAGAGCCCACATTATAACCCTGTGGATCGGTAGTCCAGATGACATCCCGGATTCCCAGAGGTTCAAAGAGATTCCGGCGTCCGAACTCAAGGGCAGTCATCCCGGTCGCATTTTGCAGGATAGGCGAAAGCAGGTGAAGCCCCGGGCTGCAGTAAACGAAGTGAGTGCCGGGCTCCCAGACTACCTTTCGGTCCAGGGTGAACTGCACCCAGTCCGGACTTGCCATCATCTCATTCAGGGTAGCTTCATCGCGCTCGCTCGTGCAGTCAAGCCCTGATGACATGCTTGCAAGATGACGCACAGTGATGCTTTCCTTACGTGCATCACGATTGAGGATGATGCGGTCAGGAAAGAATGATACCATCGGCTCATCGAGCTTCAGCTTACCCTGGTCTGCGGCGATGGCTATCAGGGTAGTCATGACGCTTTTTGTCACCGAAGCCTGGTCATGAACTGTCGTCCCGTTGTATGGGTAGAAGTAAGCATCAACCACTACCTCGCCGTTTCGGATTACGAGTAAGCTGTGGATGTTGATGTTCCGCTCCCTCATGGTAAGCAGCGCATCCGCAAGTCCGGATGAGTTGAATCCGTGTTCCTCAGGCGTGCCGTTGCGCCAGCCAAGCGTTGGCCAGTATTCTGGCTTTGAACTTTTTTCCGGGCTCTGCAGCTGAGGTATGAATAAAACAATCAGCAATGCTAAGACCGCCACAGGTACTATCCAGAACAAGATTTTACGAAAAGGACTTTGTTGTTCCCCCATATCCCATGGATATTTGACCGCCCTCATATTTAAGAACTTTCACGGCTTTATTCCTATACAAAATATTTTTTTTTATATACTGCTGCGCCTGTTCGCCTGACCTTGCCGCTGTATTCACACGTTGCCCCTCTTCCAGTTGCTGCCCCCTCATGCATATCCACATTACCCGGCGGCTCTTAACGTATGTGCATTGCCAAATGTCGGGACGTGGGAGATGGAATGATTACGGATTCGTCAGAGGAAGATAATCTCCGCCGTATGTGATATTTCCAGAACTTGTATAGGGAACCAGCGTATCTCCCAGACCGTCCCCGTCCGTATCGACTCCTGCATAATCCGACCAGTAATTTCCTCCAAGATAAGGTCCGCCAATGATATTCGTGCCAGCCTGTCTTGGAATATTCCAGCGATTGAGCCCATTATCCCAAACATTGCGCAGATTGTTGAATTTGTTGTTGTAAATCGTGTTGTTTGTTGAAGATACCAGATAGATACCTCTGCCTATAGAGTTGTTCAAGATAGTGTTGCCGCTTACAACGCTGTTATTGCTGTAATACTGCAGAATTATGCCGTAGATAAGGTTCGAGCTCACCGTGTTGTTGCTTATGGTGTTATTGCTTGATAGTCTCAGGTCTATGCCGTTGCCGTTGTTCGAAGCGTTATTGTTAATGAGCCTGGTATTGCTCGCAGATGTTAGTTGCATGCCGAATCCAGCATAGAACGGGAGGATGCTTCCGTTCACGGCATTATTGTTCATAAGCGTGTTATTGCTCGAATATTCCACCAAGATACCTATGCTGTTGTTAATAGCGTAATTGTTCCTGACGATATTGTTATTTGAAGATACCCTTATCCCCGCATTTGGCCAGAATATCGATGCCGTGCTGTTCGTCACCACAAACCCTTCAAGCGTGTTCGTTCCTTTGCTGAGGGTCGTCAGAAATATGGCGCTCCCGCTCCTCCTGGCGTCCACCACTGGCAGCCCCTGACCAGTGTCTATACCGCGCAGGATAAGCTGTCTGTTAACGACCACATTCTCGAAATACATGCCGCTGTTCACAAGGATTGTATCTTTCGAACTTGCGTTGTTTATAGCATCCTGGATTTTCGTAAAATCCGCGCCACCGCTGTCATCTACCGTCCACGTTCTTGCGCTCACAGCGCCTGTAATCAGCAGGACTGCCAGCACCGTAACTCCCGCTGCACTGAAAACCTGCTTTCCGCACACATCCAAAACCATGAATGCCACGTTATTGTATGTAAGATACATACTATAAAAAATTTGTGATTCATCTGGAATAGTTGTCCATTTCATTTCATGGCAAAAAATGGTGCAAAATCTTTTCGGGACTGCACACCCGGAGCTACAAAACGAGGCTGTAAAAAACTTTGGTGTTAAAGCCAAATAAAGAAAGCCTTATTTACTAGTAACGTCTAAATTCTTGCAGACTGAGAATAGGTAGGCATGGACATCGGCATCTGGATACAAGCCGCGGAGACGCTCATCACCGGCGCCGGCTTTCAATTATTCATAGAATCGAGATATCTGAGGGCTTTCGACACGATTTGGGGACCAATCTTCTTGGGAACCATCCTCATCCTGGTCGCCGTGCTTTCAATGCGTTCTGTCCTGGATGCGCCACAATCGGCATTATGTTTTGCGATAATATCTCTCCTGACGACTTATCTCATCCAGGAGAGGATACTGATAATCGGGTACCCGGACTACCCAAGAGAGGTCGCAGTTGCAGTGCTATTTTCATTGACTGGATTTTTTATCTTCACGATTGGAAATAAACGGTATTTCCCATACTCATCAATTTTCTCTTCCCTCATTATGTCGTTAATATATATCATGGCACTCAGACATGAAATTGGGATTTTCTCGTGGGATCTTTTCATGTTTTATTTATTTGTAAACATATTATCT
>DUGO01000046.1 GCA_013331375.1 Candidatus Methanoperedentaceae archaeon
GTTGACCACGGCAAGACCACACTGGTCAGGGCACTCACAGGTCAGTGGACCGACAGGCATAGCGAGGAAATCAAGAGGGGCATATCAATCAAGCTCGGGTACGCGGATTCCTCGTTCAGGAAATGCCCGCAGTGCGGCGAACCCGAATGTTACACCGTAAAAGAGAAATGCGATATCCACGGCATCGAGACCGACATCCTCCGCACGGTCTCTTTCGTCGATTCACCCGGGCACGAGACCCTGATGGCGACCATGCTTTCGGGCGCAGCCATAATGGACGGCGCCATCCTTGTCATCTCTGCGAGCGAGACCTGCCCGCAGCCCCAGACAAAAGAGCACCTCATGGCTCTCAATATCATAGGGATAAAGAACATCGTTATAATCCAGAACAAGATTGACCTCGTATCCAAAAAAGATGCCATCGAGCACTACAAACAGATAAAGAAGTTCGTCCAGGGCACTGTGGCAGAGAATGCGCCTATAATACCGGTCTCAGCCCAGCAGAATGCGAACATTGACCTTTTGATTAAGACCATCGAAGAGTACATCCCGACTCCCGAGCGGGACAGGACAAAGCCGCCACTTATGCTTGTCGCCCGCTCATTTGACGTGAACAAACCCGGCACGCCTCCGGAAAAACTGATAGGCGGCGTGATAGGCGGTACGCTCAGCCAGGGCGCCCTGAAAAAGGGGGATGAGATAGAAATCCGCCCTGGACGGAAACTGGAGTCAGGCGGTACGACCAGGTGGATACCAATAAAGACCACTGTCGAATCAGTCATCTCTGGCGGCGAGAACGTAGATGAGGGGACTCCGGGCGGGCTCATTGGCATCGGCACAAAGCTCGACCCGTCCATGACAAAAAGCGATGCTCTCGTGGGACAGGTAGCAGGCGACCCGACGTCCCTGCCGCCCTCCATCTCCAGCCTTTCGATGCAAACAAAGCTGTTCGAGCATGTTGTCGGGATAAGCGATGAGCTTCCGATAGACCCGATCAAGATAGGCGAGCCTCTGATGCTGAATGTAGGCACAGCCACAACTGTCGGGGTCGTGTCAGGTGCGAGACCGAATGAGGTCGAGGTCAAGCTGAAGCGCCCGGTATGCGCGGATATCGAAGCAAGAATCGCAATCAGCAGGCGTGTCGGCGCACGCTGGAGGCTCATAGGCTCAGGCATCCTTAAGAAGTACAAATAAACGTGCATAAATGAAAGTCCTGATAGACACCAACGGTCTGCTGATACCCGGACAGTTCGGGGTTGACATATTCGCCGAGCTCCAAAGGCTCGGCTATAGCGAGTTCCTGGTTCCAAGATGCGTGGTCCAGGAGATTAGCGGTCTCCGGCTGTCTGCCAGGGGCAAAGACAGGAAAGCGGTGAACATTGCGCTTTCGCTCCTTGAAAGATGCAAAATCGTGGAGGACATACCCGCAGGTTCCGCTGACGAGACGCTTGAAAAAATGGCTGTTGGGTCAGGGGCGTCAGTGCTCACGAACGATGCACAATTAAAGAAAAGATTATGTAGTAAGGGAATATCTGTAATATACCTTCGAGAGAAGAGTCATCTCAGTACCTGACTATTTTGTTTACGAGGGCTTGAATGTATAAAAAGATGAAATTAATGGATACGGTGCGCATTGCACCCGAGTTGCTCGGCAACCCGGTCGAAGAGGCGGTGAAGATAGCGCTCAGGGAGAAGCTTGAGGGAGCCGTTGACAAGAAGCTCGGCTCGTTCGTGGCTATAATGAACGTGGTCAGCGTCGGAGAGGGACACATACTCCCCGGCGACGGCGGCATTTATTACGATACCACCTTTGAAGCTCTGGTGTATACTCCGGAACTACAGGAGATAATCGAGGGCAGTGTGGTCGAAGTCGTGGACTTCGGGGTGTTCGTAAGCTTCGGTCCGTTCGACGGGTTGCTGCATGTGAGCCAGATAACAGACGAGTACATTTCCTATGACGAGAAGAATTCGATGCTCATCACAAGGGAGAGCGGGCGCTCCATCGGTGTCGGGGACAGGCTGCGGGCAAGGGTGGTTGCTGTAAGCCTCAACGAGCGGGAGCCGAGGGACTGCAAGATAGGTCTCACGATGCGGCAGGTCGGGCTTGGCAAGATAGAATGGCTGGATGAGGCAAGACTTGCAAAACTCAAGCCAAAGAAGGAAAAGGGCGAAGAAAAGAAGGGCAAGGATAAGGCTGAGAAACCTGGTGAGGAGAAATGACCGAGAGCGTCTGCAGGACATGCCATATTATCGCAAGCGGGACAAGCTGCCCCATCTGCGGTTCAACTTCTTTCAGCACTGAATGGAACGGCTATGTGGTCATCGTGGACGCATCGCGATCCGAGATAGCCAAAAAACTTAACATATCACTGCCCGGGAAATACGCCCTGAAGGTGCGGTAGTGAAGGCAAAGTACTGCCTGCCCGACGGGCTGCGGTCTGAGCTTCGCAAGCAATACGGCGAGCTGTACACGGGAGACGAGGCTGAAACCACAAAGCGCATCGTCCGGGACATGGGCAAGCCAGTAAAACTTATTACGGTTGGGGATATTACGACCTTCAATATTCTTGAATCGGGTATCGTGCCCGACGTTTCGGTCGTCGATGACAAGACGCGCCGGCAGCCTGCATCAAACAGGATAGTAAAGGGCACAAGGCATCCGCATTTCGAGATTATCACTGTGGATAATCCCGCCGGGTCCATAACAGAGCAGCTTGAATCCGCAATCGTATCTGCGCTGGGATCCAAAAAGCCTGTGCAGATATATGTGCGCGGCGAGGAAGACCTGGCTGCACTGCCCGTGATCGCACTGGCGCCCATGTCGTCGGTCGTGGTTTACGGTCTGCCGGACCAGGGCGCAATGATGGTCAGGGTTACTGAACGAATAAAAAATGAGATATCCAGTTTACTGGAAAAAATGAAATGCATGAACGGAGGAAGCTGAATGGAAATCGAAATCACAGGCGATAGAACGAACCAGCTGGTTGGCAGGCGTGACATTGTCATGAGGATAAAGCATGCCGGCACTGCAACCCCTGGTCGTGAGGCGCTAAAGAGCAAGATAGTTGCGCTCCTGAACACAAAGCCGGAACTCGTTGTCATAAAGAGCATAGATACGGCGTTCGGAGCACAGGAATCGACCGGGAATGTCAGCGTTTACACAGATGAGAAGCGCGCAAAGCAGATGACAGCCGACTTTCTCTTCAAGAGGGGACTGCCAAAGGAGAAGAAAGAAGGTGAGAAACCTGCAGAGGTTGCAAAACCTGCCGAGGCAAAGGCGCCGGAAAAGGCTGCTGCTGAGGTTGCAAAGCCTGCTGCTGCAAAGGGCAAGGAGTGAAATGACGGATGGCAGTCAACAAGTTCTATGAGGTTAAAGGCAAGGAGATCAAGCATCTCAAGCCAAGCTGCCCCCGATGCGGCGCAGGTCACTTTATGGCAGAGCACAAGAACAGGCTCTCATGCGGCAGGTGCGGATATACCGAGTTCCGCAAATAGCTATTTTTTGTCTCTCGTGACCCAGTAAACCGGTCTGTACCTCTCCGAGAATGCGGAGAGGTTTTTGTTCATTACTGCGCGTCCGTACTCGATTTTTTGCCCGGTTTTGTTATCGAAAATGTATGAGTTTTCGCCTTTTTTCGTGACCGTGAACAGCTCGCCCCTGTCGTTAGTGCCGATNNCGATGTGCAGGATGTCCCCGGCTTTGAGCTCCTCCAGCCTGGGTCTTGTCGATGTTTTCTGGTTCAGTGTGACAGCCATGAAATCCTGATAAGGGGAGGATAGTATTTAAGTGTTGAGCAGTGAGTTGATGCTGATAGTTCTGAACGTTTGATAAGTTTTAAATATATCAATAACCATGGTAGGACTTGGGCACCTGCCTGATACGAAATTATTGCACTGTATCAAGCAACCTACCATTCTTGAACTCCTGCAATCACGGGCCGGTGTCCCCTTCCTAATACGGTTTTTCAGGATGAATCGGTGGATTTATAGATATGCTTGATCCTTATTTGAGCGGGTAACCAGGAGGTCGCAAGGTTAAATATCGATGTGACAGCAGTGAGATTCCTTCTGGCTGCCATCGTTACTGGGAGGATGTATTATGGTTAAAATCGATATGAAAAAAGAATTCAGGAACCTGTACACAGCACCTGCAAAGGAAGCAGTGATTGTCGATGTCCCTGAAATGAATTTCGTAATGATAGACGGCGCGGGCGACCCGAACACGTCTGTGCATTTCCAGCATGCTGCGGAAGCCCTGTACGGCATATCTTATACGCTTAAATTCATGGTCAAAAAAGGGCGAAAGGGGATTGATTACATGGTCATGCCACTTGAGGGGCTCTGGTATGCGGATGATATGGCAGCATTTCGAGAGGGTAATAAGGATCAGTGGAAATGGACATTGATGATAATGCAGCCGGAGTATGTGACAGAAGACCTGTTGGCTGAGGCACTCGCACAGGTGGGGAAAAAGAAAGACCTGCCTGCCCTGGCAGGAGCGCGGTTTGAGCGCCTGCATGAGGGGCTATCAGCCCAGGTCATGCATATAGGTCCTTACTCGGCAGAAGCGACCACTATTGAAAAGCTGCATGCTTTCATTCAGGAGAAAGGATATGAAATCGGCGGGAAGCACCATGAGATATACCTGAGCGACCCCCGCAGGTCTGCGCCTGAAAAAATAAAAACCATTATCCGGCAGCCGATAAAATAGGCAGACCAGTCATGTATAAACGCATGGAACCTGAACCTGTACATTCTAAACTTAGCCCCCAGGAACTCCTTGAACAACTGAAGGCGCTCTCGAATCCGGAAGCCGCAGCAGGGATGGCACGGTTCGGCATCAACCCTGAGAACACATTTGGTGTATCCATACCCACCCTCAGGAAGATTGCACGCGAGACTGGCAACGACCACGAGCTTGCGCTTGCGCTCTGGTCATCCGGCATCCATGAGGCTCGGATACTTGCAGGCATGGTAGATGTGCC
>DUGO01000079.1 GCA_013331375.1 Candidatus Methanoperedentaceae archaeon
CGAGGATACGGGCACACAGGAACTTTGAGTTCGGCATACCAGGACCTGAAAAAAAAGCCACAAGCGCCACATTGAAGGATGTGACAGGGCTACTCAAGCAGGATACTCTCGAATTCCATAATGCGAAACACGAGATGGAGCAGATAATCATAAGCGAAGTGGATGCCGGGGCAAAGACCATACACTGGTCAGGTGAGCTCGGGCATGACTTCTCAAAGGACAGCACGATCATATTTCCGAGGTATGTGGTGTTTTTTACTCTCCTGCCAAAGCCGTCTTATCCGTTTCCGGGCAATGCGACTCTTGTCAGGGGAATGATCAAAGATGCAAACAAGGAGCCGGTCAGGGATGCGGTGGTAACGCCGTCGCCCGGCGGACCCGTGACAAGGACTGATGAGCACGGGGAGTTCGTGCTTTATTTCAAAGGCATGAAGGAAGACGAAAAAAAGGTCCTGCAAATCAAGGTCAATGCCAGGACGTTTACCGTAAGCGAGGACGGCTCACCGATAACTGCTGTGGGGTGGGATTCGCGATCGATCGGGACACTCGAATTCGTATGAGATCATGTTGAACTGAAGGAGGTCAAGAATGCAGGGATATATGAATGGAAATCTGTGTATCGCAGAGAAGAAAAGGAACAGCCAAAACGCAAAGTGGAGGCTGGTTATTGTTATATAAGGAGGTTTCATTATGCCAGAATATCTATCGCCAGGAGTGTATATTGAAGAGTTTGAGATGGGTGCCAAACCGATCGAAGGGGTGAGCACCAGTACCGCGGGATTAATAGGTGTGGCAGAGATGGGTCCAACTGAGGGTTTGCCCGAGCTTGTAACCAGCTTTGCCGATTTCCAGTTGAAATTCGGAGGGCTTCTCACGGCAAGTTATGGGAATTACCGTTATCTTCCTTATGCCGTACACCAGTTCTTCATCAACGGTGGAAGCAGGTGTTATATCGTCAGGGTGGCTCCTTCGGATGCGGTTGCAGCAGAGAACACATCAGTCCCTGCGGGAGTGCAATTGCAGCTTCTGGATGATGCAAGATCAGGTGACACAAAGATTTATGTCAGTTCCCTGCGCGGGATTGACAAGAACAGCAAGGTGACGCTCGAGCGGCTGAAAGCCGATGGGACTATTGAAGCCCACGATGACGATGTGGATGTCAATACATATGACAGTTCCAAGAACGAAGTCACTCTCGCGTCAGGGCTGAGCGAGGATTACCCAAAAAAGAGCACGCGCGTAAAGGTAACGAAGCTTGCAGGTGGCGCTTCTGCATCTTCGGGCACTCTTGATATCAAAGCATCCAGCAAAGGTGACTGGGGCGAAGGCATACTGGTGGAGGCTGCACCCGTATCCATCGCAAGGACACAGATAACCGAGATCATAGGAGATGCGACGACCTCGAAGAAGTACAAAGTCAAGAACAAGAATGGATTCTATAAGGGGGCGATCGTTGAGTTCGATGATGCGCCGAACAATGAGAAACAGTACGCCCGGGTGGACGTCATTAATGACGACATCATAACCCTGTCCAGGCATCTCAGCGGGGACGGAGCCGTCGTGGATACCGATACGGTTCCCAGGCGGATAATAACGACCTGTGAATTTTCGCTCGTGATCAGGTACACGGACAAAAACAAAGTCGAGCGGACAGAGGTATTCAGCGACCTCTCCATGAATCCGGATACGTCAAACTACTTCATGAAAGTGGTGATCAATCGCTCGGACTTCGTGGTCCTGGAGTCGCCTTACGCGTCGGCTTCGGATTTCACAAGACAGGATCCGTTCGATATGCCAACGAACAACACTCTCATCATCGGGGAGCAAAGCAGCAGGCTATGCATCAGGCTGTCAGGCGGCAACGATGGCACTGTCTCGGGGCTCACGGCTGCGGATTTCATCGGAAAGGACCTGGGACCGGGAAAGCGTTCGGGAATAGAGGCATTCAAGGACATAGATGAGGTGAGCATTCTCGCAGCCCCGGGCAATACCGACCTTAACGTCCAGCTGGCGCTGGTCTCCCAGTGTGAAAATCTGAAGGACCGTTTTGCCGTGCTCGACATCCCGGAAAATCTGCAAAAGGTGAATGATGTAAAAGCCTACAGGGAGAAATTCGAGACATCCTATGCGGCCATGTACCACCCATGGATACAGATTTATGATCCGGCTGAGAACCGGGACATATATATCCCACCGTCCGGGTCGATCATGGGCATATATTCGCGGAATGACCAGAATAGAGGCGTCCATAAAGCTCCAGCCAATGAAGTGGTAAGGACTGCCACTGATCTGAAGTACCTGCTTAACAAGGGCGAGCAGGATATACTGAATCCAAAAGGAGTGAACCTGATCCGCAGCTTCCCGGGCAGAGGCATCCTCGTATGGGGAGCGAGGACATGTTCCTCCAACACGCTCTGGAAATACATCAACGTCCGACGTCTCTTCATCTACGTTGAGGAGTCCATCGATGAGGGTACCCAGTGGGTCGTATTCGAGCCCAACGATGACAAGCTGTGGGCGCGGGTTAAAGCGACCATCACGGAGTTCCTCACAAGGGTATGGAGAGATGGGGCGCTCATGGGGACCAAGGCAGAGGAGGCATTCTTTGTTAAGTGCGACAGGACCACGATGACGGACGATGACATCAATAACGGCAGGCTGGTATGCGTCATCGGGATAGCGCCCGTGCGACCGGCAGAGTTCGTGATATTCCGCATCGCACAGCTAACCGCGAGTGCAAAGGCGGCGTAAGGTGATATGATACTATAAGGAGGCTAAACTATGCCAAGACAGGATCCATACAGACAGTTCAGGTTCAGGGTAGAGATTGATGGAATAACCCAGGCAGGGTTCAGTGAGTGTACCTTTGCGGATACGACCACTGACCCTATCGATTACAGGGAAGGGGACGAACCGCCCATATTCCACAAGCTATCTGGATTGACAAAATACGGCACGATTTCCCTGAAGTGGGGCATCACCGACTCGGTCGACCTGTATAACTGGAGGCAGCAGGTCATTGATACGGGCGCTGGCACTGCCAGAAAGAACATGTCGATCATCCTGATAGACGAGGCGGGTCAGGATAAGACGCGGTGGGATATCGTGAAGGCGTGGCCCAGCAAGTACGACCCGCCGGACTTCAGCGGTAAGGGCAATGAAGTTGCCATCGAGACCCTTGAGATCGTGCACGAAGGATTCAAGCGCGTGAAGTGAGGGTGATTGGCTGTGGTCTTCCAGACGGAGTTCGAGTTCAACCTGCCGAGGGGCTATGTGGATGAGGAGGGAACGCTTCATAAGAAGGGAGTGATGCGCCTCGCGACAGCCGCGGATGAGATCCTTCCCATGAAGGATGCGCGGGTGCAGTCAAATCCCGCGTACCTGACCGTGATACTGCTGTCCCGGGTGGTCATCCGGCTCGGGACCGTGCAGGGGGTCAACACAAAGATCATCGAGAACCTGTTCGCGTCCGACCTTGCGTACCTGCAGGAGTTCTACAGGAGGATCAACGAGAACGGCTCAGGCAAGCTAAATATTACCTGTCCCAAATGCGAGCATAAGTTCGAGCTTGCAGGTGAGTACCAGGGGGAATGACGGGCTACCCCCTCAACAGGCTCTATGAGGAGGTAGCCTTCATTGCATATCACTTCCACTGGTCATTTGAGGAGATCGTGAACATGGAGCATAGAGAGCGGCAGCGGTGGTGTGAGGAGATCTCAGGCATTAACCGAAGGCTTGGCGGGGAGACGGAGAAAAGCATCCTTGAGGCATGAAACGTACCGGAGGGGGCGCAGGTGAGACAGGATCCTTATGCAGCGTTCAGGTTCAGGATAGAAATAGGGAATATAACCGTAGCGCAGGTATCAGAGGTCACCGGACTCCAGATAGAGACCGAGATCGAGCCTTATNNTTATGAGGAAGGTGGTGTCAATGAGTATGTGCACCAGCTGCCAAAGAGGACTAAATTCCCGAAAATAGTCCTCAAACGCGGCATCACCGACCTTGATGACATGTGGACCTGGTACATGGAGGTCGTGAATGGGACCATCAAGAGAAAGAATGGCTTGATAGTGCTGAAAGATGAGGAAGGCAGCGAAAAATGGCGCTGGAGTTTCAGCGGTGCGTATCCGGTCAAGTGGACCGGCTCAGATTTGAAGGCGGACAGCGGCGCTATTTTTTTTGAGGCGGTTGAACTTGCGCATAATGGGATTCAGAAGGCATAGGAAATATGTCACGAGCAGGTACGCTGTATGATGCACGCTTTCACCTGGGGATCATGGCAAGGTACCGGAAGGCAGAATCCAGGCTCTTCAAATTTCCCCTGATGATCTTTTACAGGAGCGCCGGAAAGGGGGGCATTGGCATCTTCGTCAGGCTGCAGCTGATCCTGAATAAACTTGCCGTGCCGACAGGAAGCATCGGGGAAACCATCAGTCTCATGCAGTGGCACACCATCAAGAGATGGCTCCGGCAATCTCCGGTCGTGGGACGCAGCATATCCGTGGGAGGCAGCCTGTGCCGTCTCACATTCCCCGCAGACAGATACCTTCAGGATGGAGAAGGGGTATCAACGAAATATTCCAGGATTTATATGACCGGGAGCCAATTCGGTCCCGGCGCTTCTCCACCCCTGCAACCCGCAGGCATATACCTGGACGTCCGAGCCCCCGGGGTAAAGTCTTTTCCCTATAGTGCGACCCGCCCGATTTCGAGCGGCGCAGCAGGACCCCTGCGCGCGCCGGACCAATTCACTTTTTCCAGGAAAGTGGAGGCAGTCCACGCGGGCGTTTTCGCGAATGATGCTGGCGCAGGCTCTCGCGTGGGTCCGGCGTATTATTCGACCAGCCAGGCANNTATTATTCGACCAGCCAGGCACGGCATCCGATCTATGCAGCCCGGACCGTGCCTCCTGAGACATACGCTGGTATTTTTGCAGGGAACACCAGACCGGGAGTCCTGCAAACAAGGGATCACTTCACCTATCTTCAGGTCATAAAGCAGAGAACTGCGGGCGTTTCCGCTCATGAGGCAGACGCGGGCTCTCGCGCAGGTCCGTTATATTATTCGACCAGCCAGGCACGGCATCCGGTCTTTGCAGCCCGGACCGTACCTCTGGAGGCATCCCCCGGTTCTTACGATCATTTCGCATCTGTCCAGGTCGCAGGTACTCATTTCTTAAATAATACCAGAATGAACATCATACATCATTCGGGCTCAGGTAATCCACGAGGTCTCATCCAGCCGTGGGTCGTGCCTTTGCCAGCCGGAAAGCAGGACATCTCTGGAGGAACGATGCACTATCCAACAACAGGCTCGATATTTCCGGGCAGCCGGCTTTTAGAACATTCAGGAGCCCTTTACCACCAGGACAAACAGAAGATCAGCAGGGAAGTGGAGGAAGTCAAAAAGCTGGCGGTTGAGACCCGGCGGTCTGTCGAAGAACAAATGAGGACGCTCCGGTCCCAGGAGGCAGAAGAGCTGAAAAAGATTTTCAACATGGACCGGTTATCAGATGAGGTCTACCGTACGATCGAGCGGAGGATAAGGACAGAACGTGAGAGTCGGGGTGCATAGCATGCTCGTGAAGGCGTACATTACAAGAAAAGATAAACCTGATGTGGTCGTCCCGTGCATGTTCAATCCCAAGGAGTTCAGTGTCGAAAAGAGCAACCAGTTCGCCGAGGTGAATATTCCCGGATTGCCTTCCCCGGTCCTGCAGTTCGTGAGGGGCAACGCCAGGACCGTGACGCTCGACCTTTTTTTCAACACATATGGGGTCAAATCCGACGGCTCGAGCGGGGATGTGAGAGAATACACGGACAAGATCACAGGATGGGATGCGGGAAGCATGTACAGCAAGCTTCCTGAGGAAAAAAAGGGATTGATGGATATCGATTCTGACCTTCACGCACCGCCAATATGCAGGTTCATCTGGGGCGACTTCCAGTTCCAGTGCATCATCGAGAAGACGAGCAAGAAGTTCACCATGTTCCTCCCTGACGGCACACCGGTAAGGGCGACCGTTAATGTTACCCTGAAAGAGTACAGGGAAGTGGAGATACAGGTCCAGGAGATCGCAACAACGTCAGCCGACCTGACCAAGAGATGGACGGTGACCCAGGGGGACAGCCTCTGGCTGATATCCTCCCGCGAATACGGGTCCCCGAAAGACTGGAGACTGATCGCTGAAAAAAACAGGATGGACAACCCCAGGATATTGCGACCCGGAAGTGAGCTTGTCATTCCCCTGAAGGAGTAATCTAAAGTGGCACTGGAAACATTATCCCGTGAGACTGCAAGCTTCTACGCGCCCCGCTTCGAAATTGAGATCCAGGGTACGAAGCTGAAAGCCGATATAGGAAAAGCCATCTTAGACGTGTCCGTGGAAGAAAAGGAGAATGAGGGTGTGAGTTTCAAGATGACTGTCCATGATGAGTTTGATATGGAGAAACAGGAGTTCAAGTGGCTCGAGCATCCCCTCTTCAAGGAGAACAACAAGGTCACGATCAAGGTGGGATACGGGACCGAACTCTCGACAATGATTATCGGGAAGATAACCAGTATCGAATCAAGCTTTTTCGCGGGAGATGCCCCGACCATATCCATCGGCGGGCAGGACCTCGCATTTGAGAAGATAAAGACGACATCAAAGGAGAGAACCTACGTGGATAAGTCATACAGCGATATCGCAAAAGAGATCGCGGGCGAGGCAGGGCTGACCCCTGAAGTGGACGGCGTCCCCAAGTTTGAGAGCGTTGTGAGAAAGAAGAGCGACCAGAGCTACTACACATTCCTCCAGGACCTTGCGAAAAAAGCCGGCGGCTACAAATTCTTCGTCAATGGCAATACCATGTTCTTCTCAAAGACGGGAGAGGACAAAAAGGAAATCCTTACCCTCGAACTGAAGAAAGACATCATCAGCTTCCGCCCGACCTTCAAGACGACCGGTCTGCTGACCGAGGTTGAGGTCAGGGGACATGACCCTGACAACCCCGGTACGCCCGTCGTCGGCAGGGCGACCGCAGGCAGCGAGAAGGCGCAGGAACCGGATAAGAAACCGGGGAGCGAAGCGGTCGAAGGGGAGCGCAAAAAAGTCATTACCGATGTGGTTGTCAGGTCAGTTGAGGAAGCGAACGCCCTTGCGAAAGCAGAGCTCGATAAAGCCAGCGACACATTGATAGAGGGCGAAGGGGAGTGCATCGGGATAACCCAGTTGCGGGCGGGTGTCAATATCAGGCTTGAGAAGATGGGCAAAAGGTTCAGCGGCAAATACTATGTCAAGGCGACCACCCACACAATCAATGACAGCGGTTACAGGACAAAATTCTCGGTAAAGAGGAACGCCGCATGAGCCTTTTGGATGCGCTTTCGGTCGAAGATAAAGATGCCCGCAGCGTCACAGGTGTGGTTTCCGGCATCGTTACCAACAATACGGATGACAGGGGGCTTGGAAGAGTGAAGATAAAGTTCCCCTGGCTGTCGGACGACAATGAGACTGACTGGGCGCGGATAACAACCATAATGGCGGGGAATTCGATGGGTGCCTTTTTTCTCCCTGAGGTCGGGGATGAGGTGCTTGTCGCGTTTGAACACGGGGACATCAACCATCCCGTTGTCATAGGCTCGCTGTGGAACGGGCAGGCGGGACCCCCTGAGACCAACAGCGACGGGAAAAACAACATACGGAAAATAAAGTCGCGCAGCGGGCATGAAATAATTTTCAGCGATGATGACACGGCGATGAAAGAGAAAGTTGAGATCAAGACGAAGGCTGGACATACATTTGTGCTTGACGACGCATCCGGGCAGGAGAAGATAGAGATCGTCGATAAGACGGGAAGCAATAAGATAACCATCGATTCAGTCCAGAACTCGATAAGCATTGAAAGCGCAATGCAGCTCAAGATCAAGGCAAACATTGTGGAGATAGAGGGAACGACATCAGTGACCGTAAAATCAAATGCCGTTTTGACCGTGCAGGGGATGCCCGTAAAGATCAATTAGGAGCATAAGGAATGCCGCCAGCAGCAAGAGTAGGGGATACGACAAGCCACGGGACCCCACTCAGCCCGGGTCCGGGGAGCATGAACGTGCTGATCGGGGGAATGCCTGCATGGAGAGCTACGGCAGATTTCCACACATGCCCGCTCGTATCGCCCGGACCCGTCCCGCATGTGGGCGGTGTGGTGGCGATGGGGAGTACGAGCGTTCTTATCAACAATCTTCCTGCTGCAAGGCAGGGCGATATGATCACTGAAGCAGGTCCGCCCAATTCGATAGGAATGGGCTGCCCGACTGTGATCATTGGCTGAAGTGATAGTTATGGTGTCAAAGGAATTTCTCGGTGCAGGATGGAAATTTCCCGTGAGTCTTGATGGTGAAGGGAGGATAGCCCTGTCCCTGTATGAACAGGATATCAGGGAAGCCATATGGATAATACTCTGCACCGCAAGGGGCGAGCGCGTGATGAGACCTGACTTCGGCTGCGGTATCCATGAGCTCGTTTTCGAATCCATAAATGCCACGACGATCGGGCTTGTAGAGAGCAATGTCAAGGAGGCGCTCACGGTCTGGGAGCCGAGGATAGAACTGCAGAGGGTCGATGTGAATACCGACAAGGCAGCGGAAGGTCTCCTGCTTGTCAGCATTGACTATCGCGTCAGGCGCACCAACAACCGGTTCAACCTGGTGTATCCATTCTACATGAAAGAGGGGGCGTCAGCATGAGCATCGAACCTCCAAAACTCGATAATCGCAGGTTCAGCGATCTCGATTCCTCGCTGAAAGACACGGCAATCCATTACACGCCGGAATGGAAAGGCAGCGATGAGAAAGATCCCGGCGCAGCACTGCGCAAAATCTTTTCACGTATGGTGGAAACAATCATCACGAGATATAACCGGGTGCCGGAAAAGAATTTCATTGCATTTCTTGATATGATGGGGATAAGGCTGCTTCCCGCAGCGCCATCTCGGGTCCCGGTGACGTTCCTGTCCGCGAAGGGAACCGTAAGCGAGATTCTCATCCCGGCAGGAACGCAGGTGTCGGGCAAGAGCGACAGTGAGGAGCTGCCATTCGAGACAGAGGCGAACCTTCTCGCAATACCCGGGAAGTTGAAACGGGTCCTGAGCGTTGACCCGGATAAGGATACGATCTTCGAGACACCGCCCGGATTCCTCGATGGAACGATCCCGGCTGGCTCCAAAATAGAATATGAGATCGTATCATCGCCTTCCGCGGGAGCGGATAACTTCCAGCTTGACCATGTTCGGGATTTAAAAAAGGGAGATATCTTGAAGATAGGGACCGCATCCGAGTATGTCAAAATCGATAGCATAGCGGGGAACATCATAAAGACCGTTGATGCGATCACAAAGTCATATGTTTCCGGGACCCAGGTCGAGAAGGTCACAGCGTTCAACCTTTTTGAAGGTAAAGACCTCCAGGAACACTCGTTCTATCTCGGTCATACCGACCTGTTCAATGTGAAGAGCGCAGCCAGGTTCGTGATCCTTATAACGCATCTTGAAGGCTCAACATCGGGACTTGGTCCACTCAAGCTATCCTGGGAATACTGGGGTGAAGATAAGGAACGAAAGGAAGAGGGGGCAAAATGGCGCAGGTTCAGCATCGGCGACGACAGGACTGATGGACTGCGCAGGGACGGGAAGATAGAGCTGATAAAGAGCACGGAGGGTGAGATAAAGGAAAAGGAGATCAATGCAATAAAAAGCAGGTGGATACGCTGCAGGCTTGAGGAACCGCTTGTACCTTCGAACATAGGGGCGCTGCCTGTAATAGATACGGTTTCCTTTGATCTCGGGGCATGCGGTGATAGACTCTATCCAGACCAGGCTTTTCTTAATGAGATCCCGCTCGACACCTCAAAACCGTTCATGCCGTTTGGCAAGGAGCCCAGGATATTTGATGCGTTTTCGATTTCGAGCAAGGAAGCGTTCTCAAAAATCAGTGCCAGGATAGGGCTGGACGTAAAACTCGAAAAGAGAGGCATTCTCGGCGCGCCATGTGCGGTTTCGCATGATATGAAAACAAAAGTCTTTGTGGCAGGTACCTATGGCAGGCTTCTCGAAGTGGATATCGACTCACACAAGAACAGTACATGGATCGATCATGGCGTCCCGGCTGCTGGCAAGAAGATCGCAGCCGCATCCAGACCGTCGGCATTGACTTACGGGCAAAACATCTCTGTGTTTGTCAGGACAGAAGACGGAAGTCTCTTTGAACGATTCTACAATGGAAGCCAATGGCTGTGGCTTGACCATTCAAAGGAAGATGTCAATATCACTTACGATCCATTTTCGATTTATGGCAGCGACACGATCGGATTGATCATAATGGTTGTCATTACAGGGTCAAATGGGAGTATATACACATTCTATCGCGAAGAGGGCAAGTTGATCGGGAACTGGCTTCAATACAAGCAGACCGGCGATGGCACTGCGTTTGACTCATCGCCCCATGCAGCCAAAGTGAGTGAGGAAAGTGCGGAAGGCATTAAATTCAAGATATTCGTGAAAGGAAATAACGGACATCTTTATGAATCTGACTATGAGGCGCGTGCCAAGACACAGGGAGACTGGAAAGACAACGGTTTCCCGGAGTCCGGGATTACCGTGGATTCAACACCGTTGGGATTTGTCTCTGATTTCGGGTCTCACACGAGAGTCTATGTGAAAGGTTCTGATAACAACTTATGGGAATTCGAAGTTGAAGATGCAGTCTTCTTGTCATCGATATCACCGAGATGGACAAAGAAAGAGACGTCAGGTCTGATTGTAGATTCTGACCCTTCAGGATATATGCTATCAGCAGGGCATGAGGAAATACACGTTTTTGTAAGGGGTAGCGATAATCATCTCTGGGAATTCAATAAGACAGTAAGCGGCGAAGCATGGATTGCCCACCTTGCGCCCGGGAACTCGAGGCTCGTTTTTGCTCCGTTCGCATTACTTGAGTCCGGGTCAGCTCATGTTCTTTCAACAAGTAATAGAAATACGATCATAGAAAGAATGGTCAATTCAACCAGTATCTGGTATGAATACGCGGACCCGATCGAGACCGGCATTGCCCCGATCCTGTCATGGGAATACTGGAATAAGAATGGATGGGTCCTCTTAAAGCTCATAAAAGATGAGACCCAAAATTTCATCAGGGACGGACGGATTGAGTTCCTGCTGCCGGAAGACGTGAAAGAAACCGAGATCGCAGGTCAGAAAAACTATTGGATAAGGGCAAGGATAGTGAATGGCGATTACGGGAGAGAGACGTTCGCATTGCTATCAACCTCTTCAGGGACTACTGCCATGACCGCCATAGCTTCAACCGAATCTGCGCAAAAATTGATTTCCTCTAAAAATAGTATCATACCTCCGGTCATAAAGAGCATCACAATCAGTTATGGTTTCGATAAACGACAGAATCCCACCTACTGCATTACGTACAACAACCTTGACTACATAGACCAGTCAGAAGCCCGTGAGGAGGAGAACAAGCACTTTTCACCGTTTGTGCCCCTTCCAGAGGAGAACCTCACGTTCTATATGGGTTTTGACAGGGGGTTCAAGAACGGTCCGGTCAGGATATTCATAGCTGCAAAGGAGATACCATTTTCAGAGGAATCAAAGCCAAAGCTCGCATGGAGCTGCAGTGCGAGGGAAACGTTTGAAAAACTTAGCGTTCTGGACGGGACTGAAGGATTGGTGAAAAGAGAGATCCTGGAACTCTTGCTCCCTGCGGATTTTTCAGCCAGGACCCTGTTCGGCGAGAACCTCCACTGGATCAGGGGGACCCTTTCGGAGGGGAAGTTCGAGGAGTCGCCTGTTCTCGAAGGCATTTACCCTAACACGGTGTGGGCGCTACAGGCGGCGACCCTGAAGAATGAAGCCATCGGGACCAGTGACGGGCGGGCAAACCAGGCATTCAATTTCAGGAAGATCCCTGTGCTTGAAGGGGAGGACATCAGGGTGCGTGAAACCCTTACGGAAGAAGAAAAGCAGGAGCTCGTAGAAAAGTGCGGCAAAGATGCGCTCTACGAGAAAAAGGACGATAAGGGGCATGTAGTCGAGACCTGGATCCGATGGACGGCAAAAACTGATTTTATTGATTCCGGGGACAAGGACAGACATTACGTTATTGACCGCGCGCTCGGAGAACTCAGGTTCGGTGACGGACAAAAGGGCATGATACCGCCGGGTGGGGACAACAACATCGTCGCGTTTTCCTGCAGGTCAGGCGGAGGCGCAAAGGGCAACCTCAGTGCAGGTGATATCAAATCACTCAAGTCCAGCGTCCCGGGCGTGGAGAAGGTAATCAACTATATCTCGGCAGACGGGGGCGCGGATACAGCCACACTTGACATCATGAGGGAAACAGGACCTGCTGCTATCAGCCATCGCGGTCGTGCGGTCACATTGGAGGATTTCGAGTGGCTCGCCAGGGACGCCTCAAGGAAAGTCGTGAAAGCAAGGTGCATCCCGAACGTGAATAACAGGGGGCTCTCCGAACCCGGCTGGGTGACCCTGGTCATCGTGCCCGATTCGAAAGAAATGATGCCCGTGCCATCGCTCGAGCTGCGCGAGCAGGTGCGCAGGTATGTCAGCGAACGCGCTCCCGGTGTTGTTTCGGCAGGCGGGCACATCAATGTGAAGAAGCCGGAATATGTGGAAGTTGGCATTCGTGCTGATATCTTTGTCGATTCCATTGATGTTTCCGCACAGGTTGACAGGGAAGTGAACATGAAGCTTGAAGCATTTTTCCATCCCCTGACGGGCGGTCCCGAGGGGAAGGGCTGGGATTTCGGCAGGGACGTTTCTGCATCTGATGTCTATGCGATCATCGAAGGGATAGAAGGGGTCGACCATGTCGAGAACCTTGAACTGTTGACAGGGGAGGGTAAGTCCCGGGACATCATCAAAGTAGAGGATGATTCGCTGGTCGCAGGCGGGACTCATATGATAAAAATATTCATTGCGAACGGAGGCGATTGACATGGGGCTTCTGGAGCAGCCTGAACTCGACCTGGATGATAAATCATTTGATGAACTCGTACAGGAAGCGCGCACTCTCATATCCAGGTATTGCCCCGAATGGACAGACCATAATATACACGATCCGGGCATCACGTTTATCGAACTCTTCGCATGGCTTGCGGAGATGCAGATATACCAGCTTGACAGGATAACGGAAAACAATTACAGGAAATTCCTTGAACTCGTGAACATCTTTCCGGGGACCCAAAAACCCGCGAAGGTTGATGTCACATTCGAGCCGAAAGGCGCAGGTCTGGTACACGAAACCGTCACAGCGGGAGAGAAGATCGTTGCACTCGTGGATGGGGAACAAATGGTTTTCGAGGTGGAACTCGACACCGTACTTATCCCTTCGACTATCAGGAAAGTCACAACGAGAACCGGCTCAAGAACTATTGACAACACGGAAGCCAACGCAACTGAGCACGTTTATTTTGCGGCGTTTGGTGAGCATCCCTCACCCGGCGCAGAGCTCACGCTTGATTTTGAGCCCGAGCTCCCCCCGGGGGAAATCCAGCTGACGTTCAACCTCTTCGAAGACGACCTAACACTGCCGGGAAGACACGGTGCGGAGAGCACGGATATCAATCCTTCGGTTATACTGGAATGGCAATTCCATCGCAACGGGAAATGGGAGCGGTTTGCGGTCAGGAGCGATACAACGCAATCTCTGACCCTGAGCGGGAGGGTCACCCTGGAATTGCCGTCCGGGAACTCCGGCGATGTGAAGAGCATTCGATGCCGCATTGCCGAAGGGCGATATGAAATCCCTCCGATGGTCGAATGCATCCTGATCAACACTGTCCCCGTTATCCAGGTGGAAACTTCACGGGATGTGCCACTCGGTGAATCCACAGGCATGCCCGGGCAAACGCTGTCCATAGGTAAAAAACCCGTAATGGCACGAAGGGTCTTTGAAGCGCAGAGATTCCTGCCCGGTGATATCATTGACTGGCAGCTTCTGCTTGGGCGTATCAAAAGCCATGCATCAGAGACACCGGAAAAGAGGATATGGGATAGACTTGCCAGCAGCATCCGGTCAAGGATCAAAGACTGGGATGGAGCGCATATGCCAGACCCGGCAATGAAATCCAGCGTGCTTGGCGCCCTGAACGGCATGCTCGGGGATACGACGCTATATGATGAAACGGCATTCAGCAAAGTCCGGATGCTTGATTCGGCGTCCCTGCTCATACGACGCATGGATATACTCAACGAAGCCGGCGTGAGGTCACTGAATCGCTACCTGATCCAGGCAGCCTTCCCGGATGCCATATCACCGGGTAGACCGGTCATCCAGGTCGGGGACGGCACTCTCTGGGAGACATGGACCGAAGTTCGGGACTTTGAGTCTTCAGGTCCTTCGGACGCGCACTATGTACTGGATGCCGGTGCCGGGGAAATAACGTTCGGGAACGGCTTGAACGGGAAAATACCCGGGAAAGATGCCGTGATACGGGCGCACTTTTTCCAGACGACACTCGGGAGGAGGGGGAACCTGCGGCAAGGCGTCACCTTCCGGTTTGAGACGCAGGAGCTCATGGATAAGGTCATTGGGAAAAATCTCAGGGATGCGGCGGGCGGTGAGGATGCCGAGAGCGTCGAGGATGCAAAGGGCAGGGCGCGCAGGGATCTCAGGACTGTATACAGGGCAATCACCCCGAAGGACTATGAACAGCTCGCGCTTGACACACCCGGGCTGCGCGTAAGACGGGCAAAGGCGGTGGAGAATTATCATCCCGGCTACCCGTGCGTGGAGTTCCCGGGAAGCGTCACCGTTGTTGTTGTACCATATGCGAGGAAAGGCGATGCCACGCCCATGCCTGGAAACGGTTTTCTTAAAACAGTATTCGACCATCTCGATACACACCGATTGATAACCACCGACCTTCATGTCATAAAGCCTGAATACATCAGCATCTCAGTGAAATGCAGCATAAAGCGCAGAAAAAAGAGCAGCCAGAAAGAAGTTGAGAAGCGGGTCATAGACAGGATCAACAGGTTTCTCGATCCTCTCTCTGGAGGAGAGGAAGGAAATTATGGAGATAAAGGAAAAGGATGGCCCTTCGGACGTGCTGTCTATCCCTCTGAGATCTATCAGATCATAGATGAAGTTGAAGGCGTTGATTACGTAACGCGCGTGACCATTGCTGCCGGTGGCGGCAGGGATTCCGGAGAGCCCGTCAAGATCCCAGAGTATGGGCTTGTCTATCCCGGAGAGCATCAGATCACGTTCATTTAATGAGGTATATACATGCAGCACGAAGAATTTAGATCCCAGGTCTTCCGGAACAGGAAGCAGTGGGAAGACGGCGCGCTGGCGTATGGTCTTGAAATCCTCCAAGACGGCGGGATCTCTCTTCACCGCGTCCCATCGTTTACCCGGTGGGTGTATGAAGAAAAATGGGGAAATAATCCGCAGGACGTTTCATTTGACGAATGCGGACAGATGTATTTCGTAGAGCCCGAGCACGTCGATGGGAGGAACTGTCTTTACAGGCATGACCCGGAGAGGAAGATAACCGAGATGCTCACATGCTTTGAGGGGTGTGACCCAAAAAGCCAGGTCAGCATCAAAGCTATAGTGCTTGATGAATTCAACGTATGGGTGCTTGATACCGAAAANNGTACTGGCATTATCCAGGGAGAATTACCAGGTCAAATATGTCCTTACGTCATGCGGTGAAGAGACATGGGAAGGACCCGTTGATATGGCTCAGTCGCCATCATGCGGGCTATATGTGCTCGATAAGCAGCGCAGGCAGGTCTTCCGATATGATGCGGAAGGGCTATGCACAGGGGATTTCGGTAAAGAAGAACTGAAGGAGCCGGTCGGTATTGCTGCAGGAAAAGAAGGTATACTCTACATAATAGACGCGCAATACAAAGGTTTTCTTACATTCACGGGAGCGGGAAAATTTGAAGGGGAACTGGGAGACTTCACTAATCTTTACGAGAACGAGGGCGCGGTCGAAAGGACGCCGGCAGGGATTGCCATTGATGGCAAGGGAATGATATTTGTCTATTTTGCCGAAGATCCCCGGGAAGTCTACAGGTTCGGACCGGACGGCAGTTTTCTTGGAAAGACCGGAGACCCGGGGATGGAGGGTCAGATAACAGGCATCGCCGTAGATCGCTGCGACAACCTTTACGTCATTTGTGATAATGGGATTGCACGATTCGATGCACGCCGGTCTGCTGCGAGAGAGAAGGGATACTATTATTCAAGGACGCTCGATAAAGGAAATGAGAAATACCTGTGGCACAGGTTGAAACTGGATGCAAAGATCCCGTCTGGGACCCTTCTGGAGGTATATTATTATTCATCAGACGACCCTGAACTGAAAAAGCAATATGACGGTTGCATCAACAAGGAAGGTGTTTCAGCCGCGGATAAAAAGGCAATACTGGACAGGATGATCCAGTGGTCGGGTCCGGAATCAAATCCGAAAGACATGCTCTTCCAGGAGATGAAGGGGCGATACCTGTGGCTGAAGATAGGGCTTTCCACGTTTGATGAGAAGCATACCCCGAAGATTGCATGTATGAGGATATATTATCCACGCATATCGTATCTTCGCTATCTGCCCGCGATATATCAGGATAACAGTTTCTTGACCGGCGTTCAGGACCCAAAAAGCAGCGAGTTCCTTACGCGTTTCCTCTCAATGTTTGAGAGCGTGCTTTATGACCTCGAGATGGACATCAGCAGCGTATTCAGGTATTTTGACCCTGAGACGGTTCCTCCTGATTTTCTCCCATGGTTTGCCTCATGGCTTAACCTCTTACTGGAAGAAGACTGGGATACGGACAGGAAGAGATACTTTGTCCTTCGTGCATACGATATATACAGGAACAAGGGCACAAGGACATCGATCGAGGAATTGATAACCATATATAC
>DUGO01000237.1 GCA_013331375.1 Candidatus Methanoperedentaceae archaeon
TTACTTATGCTGAAATTCTCTGTTAGCTTATAACTCAATAAAGCCTGGATCAAGGAGTTGATATCACGTCCCTTCTTTTTGTGTTTCCCAAAGATTCCAGAAAAATCTAACTTCTCATATTGTTTTTTTACAGCAAGGATCGTGCCTATGGGAAAGCATATATTGTCGTTCGGTATAATTTCATCTGTCCTTAGTTTTCCTATGAAAAACTTGGATCACCATAAAACGTGGGGGCTATATGCACCCCCTGACATCCTTCTTTTTTATTATGTATCCGGCGTTGGCTAGAACATTAATCATATCCTGCTCAATCATTTTAATCGGAGAGGAAGTCCGTTCAAATTTAACAGGTTTTGATTTCGTATTTCCATTTTCTTCATACATTTCTCTGTTGATCAATAGATGATGCAATATGCAGAGGACTTTTCTTGCCAGTGCCACTGCTGCTTTCTTTGCTCCTTTTTTTGCCTTTATTTTCAAGAAGAATCTTTTGATTACAGAATTTTTCGTTCTGGATATGGCATGTGCAACCTGAACAAGCATACGTCTCACATGCTTTGATCCCTGTTTCGTGATACTGCCTGTCACAAGCATATTCGCTGACTGCGATACTTTAGGTGTCAATCCACACCATGCAGCAAGCTTTTCACCATTTGCAAAATCCCGATAGTCTCCGATTTCTGCCAGAACTGCTGAAGCTGAAGTAAATGCAATGCCGGGAATGGACATTGCAATTTTTATATCATCCTTTATTCTTTCAATTCTTGCCATTATTTCTGTATCCAGCCGATTGATCCTTTTCTGGATTTCTTCCATCAGTTCAAGGCAGTTTCGTATCAAGAGAATTTGTGCAGTATCAAGGCTATTTTTTATGGCTTCTCTGAGTTCCTTCTCTTTTTTCTTTACCTTTTTTGATTTTATTCCCATCAGAATTTCATCGATGCTCTTCCCTTCAAGCAAGCTATCGAGGATGTGTCTTCCAGATTTGCCAAAGATATCTGAAAGGACTGAAGAAATTTTGATACATGAGGATTCAAGTGCCTGATGTACTCTGTTCTTCATCTGCGTACTATTATTCACCAGATTTTCTCTTGCTCTTGTCAGTGTTCTTAATTCCCTATCATCTTTGGGGAATATCCTCGATGGTTCTATCATTCCATTGAGACATAGTTCGGCAAGCCATTCAGAGTCACGCATATCCGTCTTCCTCCCGGGCGTATGCTTGATCTTGTATGCATTTGCAACTATTACTTCAATTTTATCTTCTAGCACTGTGTGGATCGGAACCCAATAAACACCGGTGGATTCCACTGCGACCTGTTCACAATTATTCTCAATGACCCATTCCTTGAACTTCAAGATTTCATCAAGTGTCATCCCGAATCGTCCTGAAGATTTAGTCCCATCTCTGGAAAAGATCGTCGCTACGAGAAACTTCTTGTGAATGTCTGCTCCACAAACTTTGTTCTTTTGTTTCTCCATAACTTTTCTCCTGATATGGGCAGATTTATAATCCTCGTAGGTACATTTTCCAATATACGCGTTCTAAGACGCATTCATGCATACGAGAGTAAATGGCTAGTTTGTTTGACGAGATCCAGGTCCCAAAAACTAAACAGCCTTCACTGCCCATATCAAGTAATAATAAAAACAATAACAGTAATGAGGTTTTTCATGCTTCATGCATGTGGCAAATGACTCATGAGGGTTTGTTTGTTTCATATGAGATCAACTCAAACTTAACTAAGGACACTAATTTATTTAACTGTCAAAGTTGGGTTAAAAGAAAATGTTTTTAAAGTAAGTGGTAAATAATGGATTTCAGGAGGTATGGATGTGAAGAATTACCTGATTATGGGCTTGATTTTTGCGCTGCTCATTGCCAGCGGCTGCGCTGGCACGGAGAAACCGGAGCAAAAGTCAGGAGAACCGATAAAGATTGGCGTGCTCGTGTCATATACGGGCAGTCTTGGCACGTACGGTCAAGGCATGGCGAGAGGAGCCGAGCTTGCGCGTGATGAGATAAACAGGAAAGGCATCAAAGGCAGTAACGTCACACTCATCATAGAAGATACCGGCTCTGATGCAACGAAGGCGACCGATGCAGCAAGAAAGCTTATCAACGTGGATAAGGTGCAGGTCATAATAGGAGCTGTCTCAAGCACCGAAACCCTTGCGATAGCACCCATCGCGAACCAGAACAAGGTTGTGGTGATATCCGCCACCTCGACTGCAGCTTCAGTCACGGATGCCGGGGATTATATATTCCGGGTTGTGGGAAGCGACGCACTGCAGGGTGAAGCTATGGCAAAAGTAGCTGAAAAGAAAAACTACACAAAAGCTGCAACCCTTGTGCAGAACAACGACTACGGCAAGGGTCTTGAGGCTGTAATCAAGAGCAAGTTCAACGGCACAGTGGTCAAGAGCGTGCAGTACGGCACAGGCAGGACGGATTACAAGACCGAGCTGCAAGGCATCAAGGAGGCAAATCCTGATGTGATCATGTTCGTGGGCTATCCGGCAGAGGCTTCAATGATTCTCCTTGACAGCAAGAAGATCGACCTGAACGTCCCGTGGATTGCAGCAGAGGGAATAGCAGACCCCAAGATGTTCGAGAATCCGGAAGTTGCAGCACGAATGGAGGGAATGCTCCTGACAAGACCAGCAAGCACTGCTGAAAATCCGGACTACAAGAATTTCGTCAGCGTCCACAAGCAGGTCTACGGCGTTGAGCCAGGCATCTATGCGGATACGTACTATGATGCAACAATGCTGGCAGCGCTTGCGATAGAAAACTCGGGGAACGATGGAGAAAAGATAAAGAACGCCCTGCCGGTCATCAGCCGCACGTATAAGGGAGTGTCAGGGAATAAGCCCTTTGACAAGAACGGAGATGTCCCGCAGGACTACGCGATACTGGAAGTGAAGAACAAGGCAATGGTTACTATAGGGAGCTGGAACCCCGCTGCCGGGGTCACGCTCCAGTAACCTTTTTTTTTATTTTTTCCCCAGATACAGCCGTCCAATATCCTTATGCCCGAGTATCTCTTTTGAGGTGCCTTCGTATACTTTTTTCCCCATGACCATTATGTAGCCTCTGTCCGCAATGCCGAGTGCGCTCTTTGCGTTCTGCTCTATCATGAGAACCGATGTGCTCTGCCGTATCTCTTTTATTTTTCCCATGAGTGTTTCCACCATCCGGGGCGCAAGACCAGCCGAGGGCTCATCCAGCAGCAATAGGTCGGGGCTGGTCATCAGAGCCCGCGCGATTGCGAGCATCTGCCTCTCTCCGCCGCTCAGGCTGCCGGCTTTTTCACGCCTTCGTTCCTTGAGCACAGGGAATATATCGAACACCCATGCGGTATCGATATGCCTGCTGAGATAGCCGCCCATCTCAAGGTTTTCCATGACGGTCAGGCTCTGGAACACGTTGTCTGTCTGGGGCACGAACCCGATTCCCTTTGCGGCGAGCCAGAACGGGGCGATGCCTGTGATATCCTCTTCCCTGAAGAATATCCTTCCGGATGCAGGTCGTATCAGCCCGAATATCGTCTTCATAAGCGTGCTCTTACCGCAGCCGTTCGGACCTATGATGACCACTATCTCACCCTGCGCGACCCTGATGCTGACATCCTGCACGACCATCATCTTGCCGTAGCCAGATGATATGTTCTCAACCGATAACACAGCTAACCACCAAGATACACTTCGATAACCGTCTCATCGCACTGGATTTCATCAGGTGTGCCTGAGGCTACTATCCTGCCCCTGTTCATCACGAAAATGTAATCGCAGAAGTTCATCAGCACGTCCACGTTATGCTCTACCACAAGGAACGTCCTGTGCTCCTTTTCCTTGAGTATTTTCTCGAATATCCTGTTCGCAAGCGAGGGATTCACGCCAGCCACAGGCTCATCAAGGAGCACCATTCCAGGCTCTGACATGAGCATCATGCCGAGGTTTAAAAGCTTTTGCTGCCCGCCAGAGAGCGAGCCTGCATACTCGTTCCCGAGATGCCCTATCTCAAGGAAATCAAGTATATCAGCAGCCCTTTTCGCGTCCGCCTTTTCATGAAGGGCTAACTTCTTGCGGCTGATGAAGACAGACCCCAAACTGTCGTCCTGCGTCCTTGAGGCAAGGAGCATGTTCTCAAGCACTGTCAGTCGCCTGAAAAGCCGTGTAAGCTGGAATGTCCTGCAAAGTCCCAGGCGCGCGATTTCAAAGGGTCGAAATCCTGTGATGTCCATGCCGTTGAAGCGGATGCTTCCGCCCTCAGGGACGAGGAATCCCGAGATAACGTTAAGGAGCGTGGTCTTGCCTGAGCCGTTCGGACCTATGAGTCCCACTATTGTGTTATTCCTGACTTCAAGTAATGCGCCGTCAAGTGCCACAAGCCCGCCGAAGCTTTTTTTTATGCCGTCTATCTCGAGTATCATAATGGACTCCGGGATTTTCGTTCCCTCAGCATTCCATCAGGACGGTATATTATGAAGAGAATAAGCAGCAATCCGATAACGATTATTCTGACGTTATAGGGTTCAAGCCCGAAAGGCATCTCGATATAGTCCTTGATGAACCTTGACCCGCGCTCAAAGACCGTGATGAGGACACTGCCGGTTATGACGCCAAGATTGTTACCCCTGCCCCCGATGACCATGATGGTCCAGATAGAAAACGTGAGCGTCGGCAGGAACATGTCAGGGCTGATGAATGACAGGTAATGTGCGAAGAGCGTGCCTGCGATGCTTGCAATGCACGCGCCTATAACGAATGCTTGTGTCTTGAACAGGAAGGTGTTCTTGCCAAGTGCGGCGACTGCGTCCTCGTCATCCCTGATAGCCCTGAGCACTCTTCCGAACGGGGAGTTGATGACAAGCTCAGCGATAAAATAGCATGCGACAAGCGTTATGAAGACGATAAACAGATAAAACAGCAGGTAGCTGCCGTCGAAATACTGATAGAGCGGCTGGGGGATCCCCCGGATGCCTATCGGACCGCCGGTCAGCCAGTCCTCGTTATGCAGGAACATCCGGAGTATCTCGCCGAATGCTATAGTCACTATGGCAAGGTAATCAGCCCGCAGGCGCAGGGTGGGAAGCGCTACGAGCAGACCGAACACTGCAGACAGGAGCACGCCTGCAATCGCACTGAATATCACGGGTACGCCCGAGGTCGTGAGGAGCGCGGTAGTATATGCGCCTGTGGCAAAAAACGCCACCTTCCCGAAATTCATAAGACCCGTGCAGCCAGCCTCAAGGTTCAGGCTGATGGTGAGAATGGCATATATGCCTGTGTATATTAGGGCGTCAAGAGCGTAGTCCAGCAGCATTGTTCTCCCTCCTGCCCATGATACCCCCGGGTCTAAGGATAAGCACCAGTATCAGCACGATGAATGCGATGGCAGACCTGTAGCCTGTGGAAAGCCCGAGGTCTGAAAGCAGGAGCACGCCGAAGTTCTCGGCAAATCCAAGGAGATATGCCGCAATGATGGCTCCATAGAAGCTCCCTATGCCTCCCATTATCACAACAGCGAATGCGGGAAGCAGCATTTCCCATCCGAGGATTGGTATGAGCCTTGTGTCGGCGCCCATGAAAACGCCCCCTGCGCCTGCAAGACCGGCTCCGAGGAACCATACCTTGAGCAGGATTTTTTCGGTATCTATCCCGCTCGCCATTGCAAGCTGCGGATTGTCGGATACGCCCCGCATGGCTTTCCCCAGCTTTGTGTGCGTGAACATCATATGCAGGAGAACTATCAATGCTATCGAAACAGCAACGATGGCGATTTCGATGTCGGTCACCGAAGCCCCCAGCACACTGTATGACTCTACGCTGAGGTCGTACCAACGTATGTCAGGACCCCATATCTCCTGGATGGACTGTCTCAGGACAAGACCGATGCCTATGGAGGCTATCATCATTGAAACCGTGCCTGACCCTTTCTGCCGCAGCCTCCTGAAGACAAGGACGTCAGTCGCAATACCGAGCAAGCCTGTGAGAATGAAGGCTGCGATAAGCCCGAAAGCGATGTCCAGTCCCAGCGAAACGTTGACCATGTATGCTGAATATGCCCCGAATGTGACGAGCTCAGCATGCGAGAAGTTTGCGAACCTGAGCACCCTGTACACCATCGTGAGACCTATGGCTATCAATACGTATATGCTGCCCATTATGACACTGTTTATGACGATCTGCGCGAGATTGCCGAGAGGCATCAATTGATATGGATTTTCTGAAACGAAAAACTTTTGCAGTGATTAGCGTCATATTATGACAGATGCAATCAGGAATGCAAAAAACATGAAGACAGCGATGACAAGCAAATAGAGCGCATACAGCCAGGATTCCCTCAGCGAGAACATATCGTTCCAGGTTATCCGGTCAAGCTCATCCCAGTCGCGCTCATGCCACCGTGCCGCATACGCTTCTCCGGGCATATGGCAGGGCGGTCTGGATAGCGATGCCCTGTACCGCACATCGCACTGGTTTGCGGCGCATGTGAACCTGTGCTGGCAGTAGATGTTGTTTTCAGGCGTAAGCGGATTCATTATACACTATCCGGTTAATGACCGTTTGCCTGATATATGTTTGTGCACAACAAGCTTCTGAAGCTATGATGAACTGCATCCTGTGCAAGGGAAAGGGTATGTGCGGCAGACCTTTCTGTTAAATCCTTGAAAAGTTCAGGGCGGCTGAAACGGCAGCACCACACATCAAGGACAGCATCTTCGGCGCCTCGCCGCCATCTGTCTTTGTGGGCAGGATTGGATACCCCGAAGTCAGCGCAGGACCACTTATCCCACCTTCGATATCCCCGCAGGAAGCCCAATCCTACGACAGCCCCCGGGACTGGAGGGGGAAGCGGATAGAGGAGGTGATAGCGCTGCGCTCGTCGCTTGTGCGCTCCAACACCCGCCTGGACGTCCACGATTTCAGGGGCAGCGTACTGCTTGAGCGAGCGCAGGAGCTTGCCATGTCAGCGATGCCTGTGGATGCTGAGGTATGGTTCCGCAAGCCGCCCGCTGTTGAGCTGAAGTTCGATGACGTCCTGATGCCGATGGGTCTCTCCGGCGAGATGACGCGCCTGCGGCTTGCAGAGAACCCGAGCGTGCCGAGGAAGGTTGACAGCATCGTGGGCGATACGGACGCGCTTGCAAAGGATGCGGTCAGGGAGCTTTATTCAGGCGATGTCTCGCTGTACCATATCATCCGGCTGCTCTCAATCGGGCTGCTTGGCAGGCAGCGCAAGCTTGTGCCGACGCGCTGGTCTATCACAGCTACAGACGATATGGTCGGGAAGCAGTTGATTGATAAGGTCAGGGATTATCCGGCGATAGGCAGGATTGAGGTGCACAGCGGCGAGCTCTTCGGCAACCATTTCGATGTGATGCTGCTTCCGCGTGCCTTCTCGTGCGAAATCATGGAGATATGGATGCCGCGCGCCGTGTGGAGCGGGGAGAGCACGCACATCGAGGTGGACGGTGAGGGCGCGGGCGGCAAGAGCGCATATTCGGTGCTCGGCGGCGGGTATTATGCGGCGCGCCTGGGAGCGCTTGAGTACCTGCAAAAAATAGGGAGAAGCGCTGCGGTGTTCGTTGCACGGGAGATTCGCCCGGCTTACTGGGCGCCGCTCGGCGTGTGGGTTGTGAGGGAGACCATGCGGCATACGATGGAGCAGCAGCCTGCGTACTTTGACACGATAGGCGAGGCGCTGCTGGATATGTCATCGAGGCTGCATACGCCTTTTGCAGAGTGGCGCAGCAGGGCGAAATTATTGAACGAGTTCATGTTCCAGAGGACGCTGGATGCGTTCTTTTGATGGTAAGATACTACCACCTGAAGCTATGGATTTGCGATATATTTATTATGATAAAAAGTATTAATGTGACTATCGTTTTAAATCGGATAGTAAGGTGATGGAATGATACCGGATTACCAGACAATAATGCTACCCTTACTCAAGTTAATAAAAGATAATAAGGAACATTCACTCAGGGAAACAATTGATAGAATATCATCGGATTTCAAATTAAATGATGAAGAAAAGAAAGAACGCCTGCCGAGTGGACAACAAAGTGTTATAGATAACCGCGTTGGATGGGCTAGAACATACCTGAAAAAGGCAGGTCTGTTGGAATCTACACGGAGATCATATTTCAAAATTACACAAAGGGGATTAGATGTATTGAAAGAAAACCCGTCTAATATTAATGTAAAATATTTGGAGAAATTTCCAGAATTTGTTGAGTTTAGGAATATAAAAAAGAAAGATGGGGGAGAGCATCAAAATGGGAAAGAAANNCCTCTTGATCCCCGAGAATTATTAGACTACAGTTATCAAAATATCCGACAAATTTTATCTCGTGAAGTATTAAATCAGGTTAAACAATGTTCACCAAACTTCTTCGAAAAGTTAGTTGTAGAGTTACTATTGAAAATGGGCTATGGTGGGTCTTTAAAAGATGCTGGAAAGGCCATCGGGCAAAGCGGGGATGGTGGCATAGATGGGATTATTAAGGAAGATAAACTAGGCTTGGATGCGATATATATTCAAGCGAAACGATGGGAGAATATAGTAGGAGCTAAAGAAATACGAAATTTTGTAGGAAGTTTAGTCGGACAAAAAGCGAATAAAGGCGTTTTTATTACAACCTCAGATTTTACAAAAGATGCCCTCCAGTATGTAACTTCAATTCAGCACAAAGTAATTCTTATTGATGGTGAAACTCTTGCCCAGCTTATGATTGATAACGATGTGGGTGTATCTAAAATTATTAGTTATGACATCAAAAAGATAGATACTGATTATTTCATTGAAGAATAAGCAAATATCCGAAAAAGTGTAACAAAATATAAAATTATAATGAAAGTACGTGAAATCATAAAATTGCTGAAAGCTGATGGCTGGTATCTTGTTGC
>DUGO01000145.1 GCA_013331375.1 Candidatus Methanoperedentaceae archaeon
AGCACTTTGAAAACAAGCTTTGCAGAGGGAGGCAGGTGCTCTATCTTCACGTACGCCGGCTCGATTTCAAGCTCGTTACTAACAAAGACGATCCCTCATTGGTTCATCACCAGACATAAAGGCATCCTTTTGGGTTATAAATCTGCCTGTATGAGCAATTCCTGACTGTTTTATTTCGTTTTTTAAGGAAGTTCCGTTCACTTCCGGCTGACTTCCGGCGCCGCAACCTGCCTTCTGTGAGAACCAAGCAGAAAACATCCTTTGTGTACCACACTTCTCTCAAGTGCATCGCGGTTTCTGGAATGTGTCTATCGGATTGGCAGGCATGGCTATTCAGGGCTTCGAATTAACCGTCACCCGTTTCCCGGCACTCTTACGGCATGAGGCGCATTAGAAAGCTCCAGAATGAGCCCCGCGCCATTATCCCCGGCTCATCCGAATCCCTGAGACCCAGGACGTGGCCGAGTTCATGTCCCATCAGTCTGAGCTTATCATTGATAGTAATGAACGTGGCTTCATTATTAAGAGCTATGTACGCATCATCCTCTCCATTCCATCCTACAAACGCCCGCGCGCCCGAGGCATATAGTTCCGGAGCGAGGGCTTTGTACTCCTCCTCGGAACACAGTCGTAGCTCAACTTTTATTTTCCGCAACTGATATCCCTCCTTGCAGCAGGATATTTTGCATGCAACACCTGTTTACTCAGCACTTCCATTCGTATAAACTTATGTTAATATTCCTTGAGCGACTCCCAGCTCTACTTCAAACATTGCAGCGTATCTGCGCCGGCAACTGTCATCTATAAATAGGGACTGCTGCATTCTAACGATACTATGCAGTCGCGCAGGGTAGAGCACTTCGTCGAATCCGTCATCCGGGATATGACCCGGCTTGCGCTCAAGCATGATGCCATCAACCTTGCGCAGGGATTCCCCGACTTTTCGGCGCCCGAGGAGCTCAAGCGAGCGGCGGCAGATGCCATAATGGGCGATTACAACCAGTACTCGATAACCTGGGGTGCAAAAGACCTGCGTGAGGAGATATCGCGCAAGGCTAAAGAGTATAACCACATCACAGCAGACCCGGATAGCGAAGTCACTGTCACATGCGGCTCGACCGAGGCTATGATGGCTTCGATGCTTGCTCTTGTTGATGCGGGCGACGAAGTCGTCATCTTCGAGCCCTTCTACGAGAACTATGGACCTGATGCCGCAGTCTCAGGCGCAGTACCGCGGTTTGTGCCCATCGGCGACGACGGGAGCATCGATGAGGATGCCCTGGTATCGGCTTTCGGCAAAAGGACGAAAGCCATCATACTGAACACGCCCAACAACCCCGCAGGCAAAGTGTTCAGCAGGAATGAGCTCAGGCTCATCGCAGACCTCTGCACAGACCATGACGCGATAGCAGTGACAGATGAGATATACGAGTACATACTCTATGACGGCAGGGAGCACACAAGCATCGGCTCAATGGACGGAATGCATGACAGGACGGTCACCATTAGCGGCTTCTCAAAGACATACAGCGTAACAGGCTGGCGCATCGGGTATGCGCTTGCAGAGAAGCACCTGACCTCTGCGATACGCAAGGTGCACGACTTCCTTACCGTGGGCGCGCCTGCCCCGCTCCAGCATGCATGCGTCACTGCCCTGCGGTTCCCACGTTCGTATTACGAGGAGCTTGCAGGGATGTACGACCGCAAGCGCATGATGCTGTACGATGCACTTTCGGCTGCAGGCTTTGAGTGCCTCATGCCCGAAGGGGCATATTACATACTTACGGATATCCCGGAAGGAACGGGCATGGATGACATGGCTTTTGCGAAATATCTCGTGCGCGAGGCGGGATTTTCGGCAGTCCCCGGGAGCAGCTTCTACAACAGCAAGAAAGGGAAACACAAGCTGCGCTTTACGTTCTCGAAGAAAGATGAGACACTGATGGCAGCAAGTGAGCGGCTCGCAAGATTGCACCTGCCGCGTGACTGAACCATTTTAACCTGACCATTATGCCTCACAGGCTGGATAGCGCAGCACTGATGCCTGCGGGCACGGCCCCTATGGCGGTGCACGTCTCAAGAGGAATCCCCTTTGTCGTAATGTCAAGATGGTATTCAGCAAGCTCGAACAGCCGCTCAGGCAGCCCCCGGTGCCCGAGCCCGATGAGGAACAGGAACGAACCCCTGCGCTTTATCTCCCCGGCAAGACGGGTGAGACTCACTGATTTTTTGCTTTCAGGATGAGAGGTCGTGACGACCACAGTGCCGAACTGCGGGAAGAATCCCTTCCCAGGCAGCGGGAGCACGTAGAACCTGCCATCAGCATGCAGTTTCCGCAGATACTCTCCCGCCCTGCCGATAGTGGTCTTGCCAGCCACGAATTCAACAAGTGGAGAGGCATCCATTTTGAAAGGATAATCAAACAGGGCGAGGTTGAAGCCGAATGCATGGCAGACAGGCGCAGCCCTCGCAATGCTCCGCGTGTGCGCCTCATGCACCCGTGCCCTGGCATACGTATTTACGAGCCCTATGGTAAGCATCTGTACATCAGCGTCTTTGTGCACTTATCGAACACGTCGCACTGCCTGCAGTCGCTCCACGCCCTTTTGCGCTCATCCGGGAGAGGGGCATATCCCATCTTCACGAAAAAACCAGGTGCGGTCGTGCGTGCATATAGCCCTTTGCATGCTTTTGCCTCAAGAGCTTTCACAAGCGAGCTGCCGATACCGTGCCCACGATGAGTAGGGTGGACTGCAATCGAGTGTATCTCGCCCTGCGCAGCATCAAGGCGCGCGCACCCCATCATTTTCCCGTCCTGCAGAGCCACGATGAAGCCTTCGAGACCTTCATACTGGAGCCCGTAGTAGCCGAGCAGAAGCCTAATGCTTTCCTCATCGCAGGGCTGCGCGTCCCTGATGTTCATGCCACCGGCGCATCCGATTTATCCTTTTTCTCTGCCTTGCCCTTCTTCATCTCGTCTTTTACGCTCTCGGCTATCTTGAGGCTCTCCTGAGTCTCGCGTGCCATCTCCTTCTCGATTGACTCAATCTCGGTCTTCAATTCCTCAGGTCGCGGTATGGGTCCGAGTATGTCAGCAGCCTTGCCCACGATGCGCTCCACATCAACCGCTTCGCCGACCTCGGGCACCTTATCCGACGCACCGAGATACTTTGCAACCTGGTCAACCATCCTGCTGATTTCCATCGGGAATATAATCTTAGTCGCCTGACCGTTGCCCATCTCCTTCATCATTTCAAGGCTGAGCACTGTGAGAGCTTTCTTATCAAGCGGCGAGGCGCCAAGTGAGAGTATCCGCAGCTTCTGGGCATCACCCTGTGCCCGCAGTATCCGGGAGATGCGCTCGCCTTCAGCTTCAAGAATCTTTGACTGCCTGACGCCCTCGGCGTTCAGTATCATTGCCTGTTTCGAGCCCTCTGCCTCAAGGATGGCTGCCTTCTTTTTGCCGTCCGCAAGCAGTATCGCGGCTCTCCTCTTTCGTTCTGCAGAGGTCTGCTCCTCCATCGCCTCCTTGACCCTGCCTATGGGGTCCACCTCGCGTATTTCTACGGCTTCGACCTTGACGCCCCATGCATCTGTCGCATGGTCAAGGATGTCACGCAGCTTTGCGTTGATGAAGTCCCTGTTGTAGAGTATCTCATCAAGCTCCATGTCGCCCACGACGCTTCGCAATGTAGTCTGGGCAAGCGAGACTGTCGCAACATGGTAATTGGTGACCTCGAAGTATGATTTCTCAGGGTCTATGACGCGGATATAGACGATAGCATCCACATTCGTAGGCGAGTTATCCTTTGTGATGACCTCCTGCTTCGGCACATCGAGCACCTGTGTACGCAGGTCCATGCGTATCACTTCACTGATGAGCGGATAAACCCAGTTAAAGCCCGGGTTCAGCCGTTTCCTGTACTGTCCGAGCACTATCCACAGTCCCTGTTCATACGGCTGTACTATGACCACTCCGGAAATAAGGAGGGCTATTATCGCAACCACGAAGAATATCGCGATCAATATCTCATATGCCATATCATACCTCTTTCACTTTCACGTGCACGCCTTCCGAGCTCTCGACCACGACAGGTTTCCCAGCCTGTATCACCGAGTCGGATGTCGCGCTCCACATCTGGTTATCTATCCTGACCTTTCCTGTGAGCTCTCCGGGTCTTATCGCTGCTGTGACTACGCCCTTTTTCCCGATAAGCGTATCCTTGCTCGTAGCCAGCGGTTTCTGACCCGGCGCAATCAGCCTGTATATTAAGATAGTAGCAAGGCTTGATAAGACTGCGCTCACCACGAGTATTGCGGGCGCCCACGCTTCATAGACATCGGGAATGAGAAGAAGGGTTGCTCCCATGACCACAAGAATGGTCCCAGGTACAGCCACGAAGAACCCGGGCTGCGCCACTTCTATCAAAAGCAGGATTATGCCTGCTATCAGCATTAACCAGCCGAGCTCTATATCCATGATTTTTTATAGGTGTTCTCCAAGTATATATTGGTTGTCTAAATGAAGGTCACAAATGAAAGCCATCCGCGACCCGGTACACGGCTACATCGAGCTCGGTGAGCTTCCGCTGTCGCTGCTCGACACAAAGGAGGTCCAGCGGCTGCGGCGCATCAGGCAGCTCGGGCTCTCGCACCTTGTGTATCCGGGCGCGAACCACACGCGGTTCGAGCACTCCCTCGGCGTGATGCATCTTGCGAAATACATGACAGCGCATGTTGAGGAGAGATACAGGGATGAGCTTGTGGCTGCGGCGCTGCTGCACGATATAGGTCACGGTCCGCTGTCGCATGTGACAGAAGAGTTAATGGTGCGCCACGCAAGGAGACGGCATTACGATACTGAGGACATACTCAGGAGCGGGGAGGTCTCGGATGTGCTTGGCGATTTTTCGCTCCAGCCGTCGAACGTATCGCGCCACATACGGGGTGATACGCACGTGGGGCAGATACTGAACAGTGAGATCGATGTGGACAGGATGGATTATCTT
>DUGO01000117.1 GCA_013331375.1 Candidatus Methanoperedentaceae archaeon
GCATACAGCCGCGTATATCTGAGGATTTTGATAATAAATCTAATGTGTCCGCATTTACTGAATTTGGGAGAATTCAAAGGCTAAATAACTTTCCAAAGTTAGTAAAAAAATTTACTGAATGTGTTTTTTCAGAAACTGGGAATAAAGAGATAGAAGAATCAATCAAAGAGTTGCATGCTGCTCTGACATCTATAACTATTGATGATATGAAATATGTAGCAACAACCGAAGAACTAAGTGATATTGTAGACCTAACGTATAAAAACAGCGCAATTATGATTACTTTAGGTATATATTATGAGCAAAGAAAAATGAACAGGAGGATTATAATCATGACTTTAATTATAACCATACTTACTATAATTATGACTATTCTAACATATCTCACATTGATTGGACAATCATAAATCAGGGTTTTGAAGTCACGGCAAGAAAAACTGTTTCTCAGAGGGTCAATCGCATAGGTAAGTTCGTACTCCTCTATAAATGGGACTTGAACTTAGCGATGATAACTCTATTATCTCAAAGCTCTGACTAAGAATGGATACATTCCACCTGTGTGCCTAAAAAGTTGGAATGTGAGGCTGCAGAATACGTGATGATGAGATTGCAAAACTTTTTTATAATTCCAGGTAGCATCCATCCATGCCATGTACGCAGACCTGCTTGCCGGAGCCCTGATGTTCATATACACGTTGAGCCATTCGATAGGAGAGCTTGTAGTGGGCTTTATCCAGTATATGGTCGGAAAGCCGCTGCCTGTTGAATTGAATGATGCGGTCGGCACGCTCGCTGTGCTCACAGTGCTCCTGGGGATTGCTGGCGTGGCGCGGCGGTTCGCCTGGGTCATCGTAATCGTGGGCTGGGTGTTCATAATCGTCAGGATAGTGCTTCTCGTCATTTAATGATGTAAATCACGAAAAACATGTCCCTTCGCCGCATGCGATTATTTTCCCCTCAGCCTTTTTCCCGTCGATGCGCAGCAGGACAGCGCTCGCAACCGACATTCGGGGAAACGTGGGGCTGCCCGGACATAAAAGCAGCACGTCCGATATATCAATGACAGGCTTGTGCAGGTGCCCGAAGATGAGCACGTCCACGCCCATCTCCTTTGCAAGGTATCGCATCGAGGTCGTGGTGGTCACGTGCTCACCCCTGTGGATAACGCCAAGCCTGACCTCCTCGACGTCCATTATGAGTCTGTCAGGCAGTAGCGCTACCACATCCTCAGTGTCCATCTCGTCATGCACTGCGGCAAGGCGGTTTAGCCTTGAGAGCTCGTTGTAGCACTCTATAGTGTCAAAGCTTCCCGCATGCACTATCATGTCGGCTTCCTTCATCATCGAGATAAGGGTTGCGGGCAGCCTGTCGAGGGATTCGCCCTCCTTGATATGTGTGTCTGCGATCGCGATGAGTTCCACAGTAATCATTTTAAGATTTGCGCCCAAACTGCTTAAAAGTAAGCCTGGACCGCAAGTGCGTGGTGTGCATGACAGAATACCGCCTGAGGAAGCGATATGTAAAGCCGGCAGAAGGGGAATTCGTGCCTATCGTGTTCGTAGAGCTCACGCGCCGCACTGTCGGCTGGTCACCCGGGCTCAGGAAAAGCGTTTACGTGGATGGCGACACAACAGATTTGAAGCGTGTTCGTGAGGTCAATGTGCTCAAGGTCATAAACATGCTGTCGGGAAACATATCAGAAATAGAGCTTACTGACGAGGAAATGGCGCAGTTCGATGAAGTGTATGCAGAGTTGCAGGAGCGCGGCGGGCAGGTGGTTTATACACGGAAGAAGAAGGACCGGGGCACAATAGCATTTTTCGAGCTTCGCGAGCCCGGGAAAAAAGAGAAGACAGAAGTGCACAGGGCACTCCTGTCTGACAGGCTTAGCTAAATCACTGTGCCGACTTCATCAACCGAGATATCGTCTGCAGCAGACATATCTGCCAGCAGGCTGTCAAGCCCCGCCATGGTATCTTCAGTTGAGGTCAGCTCGGCGTCCGTTACGATGCCTGCCGCCGAAGTCGCCGGTGGAACAGGTGTCCCCTCGGACGGCGTCTTACCGTTCTTACCTGTGCAGCCTGATAGCGCCACGAGCACTACAAGCACGAGTGCTATGTATCGAAGCTTCATGGGATCTCCTCCAATTCAGCAGCTTCAGACCACTCGCCGCTTGCCTCGTTACCCACAGAGTACGTGCCCTTGCCCTTCAGCACTGCAGAACCAGTGCCCTCAGCCGTGAGCTTTATGCTGTTTCCTGAGAGAACCACTTTGATATTCGAGCCAGTCGCAGTAGCGCTGTCGAATCCTGTGTACTTAATGTCACCGTTCCGGAGCACTTCCTGTGTCACGTTCGCACCAGTTGTTGTGACAACGGTGTTGTCTGAGACTCTCATCTTGCCGTTCTTGATGGACTCTACATTAACAGTGATGTTGCCGACAAGCAGAGCCCTGCCGTTGCCCTCAGCCGTAAGCTTGCCAGTGCCCTTCAGCACCACGAGCCCTGCCCTGTGCTTGACGACTTCCCTGTACAGGTCCTTGAGAGTTGAGAACGCCTTCTTAATATCCTTGAGCGCCTCACGGAGATATCCGCCAACGTCCTTAACGAAGGTTTGTGCCTGCCTGATATCTGTCACCTTGCCGTTAGAGTCAAAGCCTGTTGGTGATGCGTACGCGCTCTTCGCACTGTCATAGGATGTTCGCGCCTCTGCAATCCAGTCTTTGAACTCGTTGAGCTTTTCCTCAAGCCTGGAAACATCTTTGCCAGCAGCCTTCTGCCTGGCTATCTCGTCCTCAAGCCTTGCAGAAAGGTTATCCGCCTTGGTGAGGGTCTCTCCTATTTTGGTTGTCAGCACATAGCCTGCAGCGTACTTGACCTCAAGGTTAACCTTGGTCCAGATCTCCTTTATCGACTTTATCACTGTGACGAAATCCGTCCTTGTCTGGGCGTTCTGGACATCGGTCTTCTTTGCCTCAAGCTCGGTTATGTAGCCTGCGAAGTTCTCTTGAGCCTTGAAGGGTATCTTGCCTTCAGCTTCGGCTTCTACCGCCCTGTTCTTCAGTAGCTCGATATGTGCGATCAT
>DUGO01000035.1 GCA_013331375.1 Candidatus Methanoperedentaceae archaeon
ATTGTCATTGATATCGAGGTGCCTGATGAGGTGCCTGTGGGGCGCATCTCAGGCAGGCTGATGTGCAAGTGCGGCGCAAGCTATCACAGGACGTTCAACTCGCCGCGAAAGGCAGGCGTCTGCGATAAGTGCGGGGGACGGCTGTTCCAGCGTGAGGATGACAGGGAGGATGCGGTGCGCAACAGGCTTTCGGTGTATAAAAAGCAGACGATGCCCCTCATCGAACACTATGGACAGGAAAGCATACTCAGGAAAGTGGACGGTTCAAAGGGCATAGAAGAGATATTCCGTGATATATGCGCATTGCTGGGATGATTCATGAGCGACTGGAAAAAAAGGCTTGACAGCTTGGTGCTTGCCCTCGGGCTCTATATGTTCATTGGTGTGCTCCTGTTCGGGCAGTCATTCCAGAATGAACTCGGCAAAATAGCGGGGTTCTTTTTCGACCCGCTGCTGAACGTCCTGCCATTCCATATCATCATCCTTATACTTGCGTCAATAACCGGTCTTTACGCTTCATTGATCCAGAAATACACGATGGACNNGTTCAAGCCCATGCTGTACATAGGCATCATCTCACTGCCACTGTTCATGTGGCTAGCGTATATCGCAATGCCAGCCCATCCCAGTGCAGCGCTCGTATTCCCGTTCTGGGGTGAGCAGGTCCTCAAGAACTCTGTCTGGATAATCCCGTACTGGCTGTACTGGTACTTTATAAGTTCAATACCTGTGAGCCAGGTCATAAGGAAAGCACTTAACATAGGCGGGACATGAAAATCGTCATTAGCGGACTGCCAGGGAGCGGCAAGAGCACGCTCTCGAAGATACTCTCGGCTCATTATGGTCTTCCTCTATGCTCGGCAGGAGAGATGTTCAGGCAGCTTGCCAGGGAACGCTGCGTCTCGCTCGCCGAGTTCGGGAGGCTGGCTGAGACCGACCCGGGGATAGACAGGCTCATCGACGAGCGGCAGAAAAAGCTCGCGGAGGAGAAGAGCGACCTTGTGCTTGAGGGCAGGCTTTCGGGATTCCTTGTGAACTCGGATATAAAGATATGGCTGAAGGCGCCCATCGAAGTGCGGTCAAGGCGGATAGCATCCAGGGAAGGCAAATCATTCGAAGCCGCAAAAGAGGAAACCGTCAATCGGGAGATGTGCGAGGCGACGCGCTACATGGAATACTACGGCATAGATATAAGCGACCTGGACATATACGATATCATCATAGATTCGAACAGGTGGGATGCTGAGCGCGTGGGCAGGATTGCAATCGCTGCCATAGATTCGCTCGCCTGATATGGACCGGAAACTTCCTTTTGAGATAAAAAGAGAGCTGCTTGTACGTGCAGAGGATGTGACCAGCCCGGAGTTCGGCAAGCCTCCGGCGGAAAGGGCGATAGCCGAGCACATCCAGAAGGGTGCGATTAACCTGGACAAGCCTGCAGGACCCACATCGCATGAAGTCACCGCATGGGTGAAGAAGATACTCGGTCTCGATAAGGCGGGACACAGCGGCACGCTTGACCCAAATGTGACGGGACTCCTGCCCACGATGCTCGGGGACGCGACAAAGGTGGTTGATGCGCTGCTCGATGCTGGCAAGGAATATGTGTGCCTCATGAGGCTTCACGGGAATGTGCCCGAGAAAAAGATACGTGAGGTATGCAGCGAGTTCACAGGTCCGATCTACCAGAAGCCGTCTGTCAAGTCTGCTGTGAAGAGGGAGACGCGCATCCGCAGTATCTATTATCTGGATGTGCTTGAGATAGAGGACGGGGACGTGCTGTACGTCGTTGGTTGCGAGGCAGGCACGTATATCCGCAAGCTCTGCCACGACATGGGCGAGGCGCTGGGCACGGGGGCGCATATGCAGGAGCTGCGCAGGACAAAGGCTGGACCTTTCAGGGAGGACGAGCACATGGTCAGCCTGCATGACCTGATGGATGCGCATGTGGCATGGAAGGATAGCGGTGATGAGGCGCCCCTGCGGAAGGTCATACTGCCGATGGAGGCTGGGCTTGCGCATCTCCCGAGGGTGTTCATACGCGACAGCGCGGTTGATGCCATCTGCCACGGCGCGGAGCTCGCGGTACCCGGGATTCTTAAGCTCGACAGCGGGATAAACCGGGACGACCTTGTGGCTGTGTTCAGTCTCAAGGGTGAGGCGGTCTCATTCGGTAATGCAAAGATGTCTTCAGAAGAGATGATGGAGGCTGACAGCGGCGCTGCTGTGGGCACAGACCGCGTGCTGCTTTCGGCTGGTACGTATCCCAGGATTTGGAAGAAGGGATGATATTTTACGGCGCTGAAACACCCGCCTGCGCCCGGGCAACGAAACCAGAAAAAACGCAGATGGATGCGGATGAACCCAGATAACCGCTTCTGCAATGATTGCATTAGTTTTATTATCCAGCATGCCATTTATGGCTCGCAGCGAGCCGAGGTAGTCTAGCGGTAGGGCGCAAGCCTGGAAACCAGTTCCTGAAAGCTTGTGGCGCTTTGCGCCTCGGGAGTTCGAATCTCCCCCTCGGCGCTTTACAATTAGTTTAAATCCGAATCACTTTCGCAATAAATACACTGGCTAAAATGTTTGTGAGTGGCTGTAATATCAATTTGTTGACTTCTATTTCTCCTGTTCCAGATATGATTCCAACCACTCATTCTAATTATAACCTCTTTTGGTATTCGTATCGCAAGGCTGCCTCCTATCCTGAAAGCCTTTGACTACGACTCAGCTGCCCCCCATCCTACAAAAATCCTGAAAAACGGTCAAATCTTACCCTTGATTCAGAGAATTGGAACTATGAAAAAGGCTGCACTAATTGAGCCGCCGTTAAGTTTAACTTCGCTTATTCCTGGATCAAATTTATAACTTGCCAAACGTAAAAGGTGTGCACTTATGGAAGTCAAAGTCATCAGAAGTCAGGACAGAAAAAAGACCATTCAATGCAGGATGGTCGGAGAGACTCTTGTAGTATATCTCCCTCTGGGAATGCACCGTGAAGAGGAAAGGAAGATCATTGAGGAAATGAGACAGAAAATCGAGAAAAGGAGACTTAAGAGGCAGATCAATAAAGATGATTATCTGAGGAAGAAATTTGTTGAGTTTAACAGTAAGTATTTCCAGAGGAAGCTCAGGGTTAACTCCATCGAATTTGTCACAAATCAGGAAAGGAATAGGGGAAGCTGCACACCTGCCAACGGCACTATTCGAATATCTCACAGGCTTCTTAACATGCCGAAATGGGTTCTTGACTATGTGATCATGCATGAGATGACCTATCTGGTGCATCCAGATCATTCAAGAGCATTCTGGGAAAAAGTAGGGGAGTATAAATATACCAAGAGGGCAAGGGGGTTCTTAATGGCTAAGGGCATGGAAGATGAAGAGACTGAAAGCGATGGCGGTGATGCATGATGCCAGAAAAAATCCCCGGGATAGGAGAGAAAGAGCAGGTTCTCGATGATATCACCGCCAAGTATGCATATGAAATTCTGAAAAAACTTGCTAATGAGGATGCGAAGATTTTGAAAAGGGTACAAGAGCTTGCGCTTGAATACCTGATAGAAGTTGACCCAGATCATATCGCCAAGAGTATCTTTAATGATCTGGTTAGCCTTGACGTTGAAGAACTCTGGAAAAACTCAGGAAGGACGAGATACGGATATGTTGACCCTTATGAACTGGCATCCGAGATGTTTGAAGAAGCGCTGGAGCCTTATGTTGAAGAACTCAGGAAGTGCCAGAAGCTTGGAATGGATGAGGAAGCAAAATTTCACTGCATGGGGATATTGAAGGGGCTTTATATGTTTGAAAAAGGAGCCACAACAGAATTTCAGGACTGGGCTGTGGACGATTCGCACAATAATTTCATACATATTTTTGAGGAATGGAGGAAAGGGAATAATGAACCCAAAAATCTAGAAGAGATGGAAGAGATGGATGAGTTTGTGAAAAAGAATTTCCCCAAGTGGTATAATGTTAAAAAATCATCCCAGTTCCAGATATAATCAGTGAGCATTTCAATAATTGCAGGAATCTTTTTATCATGTAAAACATCCATAAAATTCCAGTAGAATTGGATTAGCTCAATGGCATCGCCAAGCCTTGAT
>DUGO01000235.1 GCA_013331375.1 Candidatus Methanoperedentaceae archaeon
GGTTATTAGCGGGTGTATTATCAATATTCATACTTATAGCCGCGGGCGCAGTGCCTGCACAGGCAGCCAGTTACGTCGGACCTGAGAGATGCAAACAGTGCCATGAGCCCGAGTATGGGCTCTGGAACATCTCGGCTCACTCAAGGGCTATGGCCGTGCTTATTGCAGTCAATGAGAGCACGAATGCGCATTGCCTTGAATGCCATACAACAGGTTTCCGGTCGGATGGCACGTACGCCTTCCTGAACGTCACATGCGAGGCATGCCATGGGGCGGGCAGCGACCATGTGAACGCAACCCCTGAAAAATTAAGAACGAAGGTAATCAAATCGATTAACTCAAGTGCGTGCGCCGTGTGCCACCAGGGAGAGCACCATCCCTACTATGAGGAGTGGAAGAACTCATCGCACTCGAAATCAATGGAACTCCTGAAATCGAAGAACGAATCGTCAAATGTACACTGCCAGCAGTGCCATACTGCGCGCGGTCTGATAGAGACCTCTCTTGGCAGACAGCTTTCTGCTGCGATTTCGGATCCAGACCCTGTGAGCTGCCAGGGATGCCACGATACGCATAAGCTCGGGACGCGCCTGCCTGCGAAGACGCTGTGCACGTACTGCCATAATTCAGAGAATGTAGGACCAGGGCACCTGCCATTGCATGCCCAGAGCGACATGTGGAACACAAGCAGGCATGGACTTGCAGGTGTCGCCTGTGTTGACTGCCATAAATACTCAAGCCATAACTATACCGGAAAGGGTCCAATAAAGACCGGACATACGTTCATGCCCCCGACGCGCAATCCTGAAAAGTGCGTGGAATGCCACAGCGGTGCTGTGGCTCCAAACTTGACCGCCGAGGAGGCAGTCCAGCAAATCGGCACATGGCAGACAAGCACGAAGAACTTCATGGCTGAGGCTGAGCGGGAACTTGAACGTGCAAACCAAACCGTCCAGTCTGCCCGACCCAAGCTGGATTCGGTCAAGCTCGGGAAGGTACTCGATAAATACAACCAGGCGAAGTTCTACCTGGACTTTGTAAAAGCGGACAAGAGCTATGGTGTTCATAACAATCCGAAATCGCTTGACATGCTGAGCCGCTCCAAGGCGTTATCCCTTGAGGTCATCGACATAGTCGAAAGAGAAACTGCAGGAACTGGCGGGGAACTTGTCGTTGCGGTGGCAGCCGTAGCAGTGATTGCCTTCGCGCTTCGAAGGAGAGCCTGATAAAGCTTATTAGGTGCGGACACATAGGCAGCGGGATTAGCTGGAAGGTCGTATGGAGTTCTGCCCGAAATGCAAGAGCATGATGCTCCCTGCAAAAGATAAAATGAAATGCAGGAAATGCGGGTTTGAAAAAGAGAAAACCGTGTCATTCAAGTCAACCGCGGCCCGCAAGGAGCGTGAGGTTTCTGTGCTCGAGGAGTCAAGCATGGGAATGCCTACTACGCGCGTCCGGTGCGAGGAGTGCGGCAACGACACCGCATACTGGTGGATGAGGCAGCTGCGTGCGGCTGATGAGAGTGAAGTGCGGTTCTTCAGGTGCACCAAGTGCGGCAAGACCTGGCGGGAATACAACTAAACGGGAGCAGCCGGTATAATGGGCGCCGCATCAAAGAAGCGTATCCGGGCTTCCGGATGCCATGCATTGAGGAAAGCCAGCATGTGGTATTTCATGAAGACCGGGACTGGAACAGATGCAAGAAGCCCTAATATGATGAATACCAGTATAGCCAGAAACGCATAAGCTCCCAGCACAATCCATAACAGCAGGCTATCCGGACCGGCTATCGCCGACAGTGCAAAGAACATCACCAGCCCGATGATCAACAATATCGCTGCTACAAGGAGAAATATGATAAATATGGCAATGCCGGCTATGATACCTGCCACTATACCAAGGATGATGCGTACGACCCAGTAAACGACAACCTGTTTCCACTCCCTGCGGAATGCACCCACGACCTCTTTGATTGCTGCAATGATGCCTTTCCGGTTGTACATCGCGACAGGGATTGAAAGACCTATGAACGAGTTCACGATGCCGCCTGCGACTGCGAGTACGAGAAGTACAACGATGAGCCATATAATCGCACTAATCAGCAGTCCTGTTGTAATCACAACTCCCGGTTTCAGCAGCGGTGCGACAACAGGTAACATCGCTAATATGAACAGCGCCAGGAAAACGAGCTCGATGACCAGCTTTACGATAAACAGGTTGAAGCCGGGACGCAGGTACCGCCTGACGCTTGCACGAATCGTCACGACATTATTAACGAGCGATTCCACAAGCACGAACTCCATGACGCCGGATATTATGCCGAGTACGAGCATCAGCAGAATGAGCGCAATCACACCGATAATGATGTACGTGCCATCCCATAACATTGATACTACTTCTCTTTCAATATAAATAATTTCCTGACATTTCATAGCAGTCGCGGTAAGGTTGCTGGCGTACACCATGTCAGGAACCAGAAAAAGCTATGAACCACGGAGTTGTAAATACTCATGAGTGGGTCAAGGGATGAGCTTTGCCATACGGCTCGTGCGCCAGTGGATTGCTGGAGAGACGCTTGAAAGCGCTATTTCAAGGGCGAGAGCATCCGAAAGCGAGGGCATAGGCGCTATCATCAACTATCTCGGTGAGCATGTCCGTGATAGAAAGGAAGTGCAGGATAATGTCGTAGAGAACCTGCGTGCGCTTGATGCCATTTGCAGGTCAGGGCTCAAAGCCGCGCTATCGATTAAGCTTACCCAGATAGGGCTTGCCATTGACAGGCAGCTCTGCGCCTTGAACCTTGAACTGTTACTGGGGAGCGCATCGTCAAAGGGCATCTTCGTATGGATTGATATGGAGGGGTCTTCGTTTACGGATGATATTATCGGCTTATACCTTGAGATGCTGAAAAAGTTCAGGAATATCGGCATCGCCATCCAGGCGAACCTGCGGCGCAGCGAGGCTGACCTGCACAGGATAACGGNNAAACGCAGCGAGGTGGCTGGCAACTTTGCCAAGCTGGTTGCATACCTGCTCTATGCAAGCCCGGCTCTTGCCATCGGCAGCCATGACGATGCGCTCATCCGTGAAGCAATAACCGCGAACAGGGGGCATAATAAGAAGATAGAGTTCCAGATGCTAATGGGCATCAGGACGCGGCTGAAAAGAGAGCTTGTCTGGAGGAAGCTGGAAGTCTCGGACTACATCCCATACGGCAAAGACTGGATACCCTATACCATGCGCAGGATACGTGAGCGCAAGAGCAACCTGCTGGTGATACTGCGGTCGATATTCGACCTGTAGAAGTACTCATGATGATTATTATTAATATTATTGTATATATCCAGTGGAAATAACGGGGTTGAACGGAAAGGGTG
>DUGO01000203.1:0-2216 GCA_013331375.1 Candidatus Methanoperedentaceae archaeon
AGCATGTTGAAAAAGTGCTTGTCCTGGGGCACAATCCATTCTTTCAATCCCATGTCAATCATCATAATGTCATACTGGCATTCAACATATCCTTTTCGATATTACTGCAGAAGCCTGAGCTTATCGACGTATATGTTCCAGATGCCCGCAAAAACAAAATCCACTGCTATTGCTCCTACAAAAAGCCCCATGATGCGCGTTGCGACGAGCGTGCCCGTGACACCCAGCACTCTGTCCATCAAATCTGAATAATTAAAAATGATATACGATATCACGAACGTGAGCAGTATCGCTGCAAACACCATGAGCTTTCGCTCGACCGTCCCTGCGCCGTCCATTAGCACAATGACGGTAGTTATCGCCCCGGGACCCGTGAGCATCGGCATGGCAATAGGGAACACCGATACGTCCTCCCTTTTCTCTGCCTCCGCTATCTCCTCAGAGGTATATTTCACTCCCGAGCGGCGCGCGAACAGCATGTCAACTGCAAGCAGGAACAGCAGCACCCCCCCTGCCACCCGCAGCGAGTCCGCCGTGATGCTGAAGAACCGCAGTATCAGGTCCCCGGCGACCGAGAACACGACCGCGATGAAAAACGCTATCAGGATGGACTTGCGCGCGACATATTTCTTTGATGCGCCGCTCATTTCTGATGTCAGTGACCTGAAAATCATCACGCCTGAGAGGGGGTTCACTATTGAGAACAGGGATGAGAACGCATATATGAAAAAATACAGGTCTGGCATTGCAGACAAAATACTTCTTTATGGGATATTGCTTTTTTGGTGGGTTCAGCCTGAATGTAGAGTCCTGAAAACGAAAAACAGTTCCTTTATCCTCGCACAAACCCTTAAATCCCCGCACATGCAAATCCTTTAATGATGCGTTTATGTCCCAGAGGAAAATCATAATCATCGGTCTTGGCAGTGCAGGCTTTGCGGCTGCGCTTGCGGCAAAGAAGACGGACCCGAAGGCAGCTCTTACAATCATTGAAAAGCGAGGCTTTGACATGTTCTCACCCTGCGGTTTGCCTTTCGCTATAGAGGGGAGGCTCAGCTTTGACTCGCTGCTGCACCGGTTCCCTGCAGAGGACATGGGGATAACCAAGCTCCTGAACCACGAAGTCACATCAATCGACACGAAATCGAAGACTGTTTCGGTCGTGGAAAAAAGCGGTGAGGCGAAAATCCTGCCGTTTGATTCGCTCGTGATTGCGACGGGTGCTGCGCCGCTCATGCCTTTTGAAAAGATAAACGGCGTGTTTACGGTACATGACATTGATACAGCAAAGGCGGTCTCAGAGTTTGCGGTGAATGCAAGGAATGCAGTTGTGGTAGGCGCAGGTCCGATTGGGCTTGAGCTTGCATGGGCACTGTATAAGCGGGGGCTCTCGGTGCTTGTTGTCGAGCTTTTGCCCTCGGTTTTGCCAAAGGCTCTCGACCCGGATATGGCAAAGCAAGTTGAATCAATGCTTGGCAGGCACATGAAAATAATAACGGGAAAGCCCCTCGATTGGATAGGAGGCACGGACAGTGTCGAGTCTGTCAGGATTGCGGGCACCGAATACCCGGCAGATATGGTCATCGTAGCATCGGGTGTCAGGGCAGGTAAGGAGCTTGCAGGAAATGCTGGCATCGAGGTCGGGCGGTGGGGCATCAGGACAAATGTTCGTATGGAGACGAACGTAAAAGACGTATTCGCTGCCGGGGACTGCACAGAGACTGTCAGCCCGATAAGCCACATGCCCTGGGTATCGCAGCTTTCAAATACGGCGTTCAGCCAGGGCACTGCTGCAGGTACGAACGCTGCAGGAGGCTATGACACGTTCGATGGCTCGGTCTCCACTTTTGTCACAGTGGTAGGCGGTATGGAGGTTGCTGCCACTGGTTTCAATACCAACTTCGCAGAATCATATGGATTCAATACGGTATCAGGAAAAGCAAAGGGTCGCTCAAAGCCTGATTGGTTCCCTGGCTCGGAAGAGCTTACGGTAAAACTGATAGCGGATGCAAAAACCACAAGATTAATTGGCGCACAGGCTGTTGGGAGCGGTGCGGCTGCACGCGTGAACGTTGCCGCACTTGCGATAAAGAACAGGTTATCTCTGCACGAGCTTGCGCATGCTGAGCTCGCCTACTGCCCAGCAGTGGCTGAATCGCACGACGCGCTGACCAGAGCCGCAGAGTTCGCGCTCAGGAGGATAAAGGATTAGCCGA
>DUGO01000203.1:2226-4496 GCA_013331375.1 Candidatus Methanoperedentaceae archaeon
CCTGCCGCTGCCACAGGAGCTGCCACTGCTGCCTTTGAGATAGCCTCATCAATGTTGACGCCCTCAAGTGCAGCTACCAGTGCCTTTGCCCTAACCTGGTCGACCTCTATACCTGCCGCCTTTACAACGGCGCTAATGCCTTCTTCAGTTACCTTCTTTCCAGCACTGTGTAACAGCAATGCCGCATATACGTACTTCATGTTGAATCACCTTTTGTTATCTTAACCGAACAGCGCGCCAAGACCGGCTGCCGCTTCTTCCTCAGTCTTCTTCTCTTCTTTCTTTTCCTCTTTCTTCTCGGGTTTCTCTTGCTTTACCTCTTGCGCGGGTGAAGCCGCTTTCCGTGCCCCGAGACGCCCCTTCAGGTCTGCATCCAGGGCATCAGGGTTCTTCTTCGAAGCGGCGTCCGCAAGTGAGAGCATCTGGGAGTATGCTTTGGAAACTACCACGTCCATGACCTCTTTCACAGGCAGCTCCGCACCGATGGCAAGAGCGCGTGACTTTGATGCCGCGCTCGTGATAAGCGACTTGATGGTCTCCGGGGTCGGGTACGCTGCATTCATCGCAAGGTTGAACGCGCTGCGCGCTGCTGCCGTGATATCGCCTGCGTATTTTACCTCATCTATCGCAAGCAATCCGGGCTCGAACAGCATGCCGTTCTCAAACGCTGCTTTCAGCGACAGCCCCTGCTCCATCGGGAATATCTCAAGCCTGGCAAGCATGGTTGCGAGCTTCGGCGAGACCACATCTCCCGCCTTTGCCACGGTCTTTGTCTCGCGGATGACGACCTTTCCCCCATCTATGCCAGCCGGGATTCCTGCGCCCTGCAGTTCTCCCACTATCGGTCCTGGTGGGAAGGAGGTGGGTCCTTTCTCTACGACTATGTCCCTTGGCGAAACCGCGCCTGCCCGTATGGGTGCTTTGGTCTTGCTCTTCTCAAGCATCCTGTACAGCTTGAACGGGTTCTCATTAGTGAATATCAATGCAGTCTGGTCATCCACGTATTTCCCGAGAGGCTCCTGGCTTCCTCCTGAAAGCGCGATATCGATGAGCGAGTTCCGCGCCATTTTTATGTACGCCTGCCCGCGCATGCTCTTGCGGATTACCTGTAGCTGATTTGACGGGATGCCCCGGATAGCAACGACCCCGACCACTCGATGGGCTGAAAGGTTCTTCTTTATATCATCTACCTCGTCCTTTTTCCACTGTGGTATGTGCTTGCTCTGGTGCTGCTCGTCCATTTCAGATCACCTTTACCGCGGGCCCCATTGTGGTTTTAACATAAATGGAGCGGATGTTCTGTGTGCCCTTCTCAAGCTTATGCTCAAGGCGGGATATCACTGCCTCCACATTCTCGGCAACCTGCTCCGGGTTCATGTTCCGTCTGCCGATAGGGATGTGGAACGTGAGCTTATCCTTGGACCTGACCTTTATCGAGTTGCGAAGCCTGGCGATTATCTGTGTGACGTCCTTGTCGGGAGTGAGCGGTATCGGCATCTTCCCGCGCGGACCGAGCACCTGACCCAGCGATTTACCTATCGCAGGCATGTAGGCTGCCTCTGAGATGAACACGTTGTAAACATCTGCAAGCTCCTTAGTCTTGAGCTTGTCTTCACCCAGGGATGATATCGAGTCCGGCTCGATTACATAATCCACGCCGGCTGCCTTTGCCTTCTGCGCAGTCTCACCTTTTGCGAAAATCGCGATCTTCACCGGCTTGCCGAGCCCGAAAGGCAGGACGATTTCCTCATCAATCCTGTTCTGAGGCTGGCTCATATCTAAATTACGAAGATTGATAGCCAGGTCAATACTCTCATCAAAGTTACGCTTTGGCGACTTATCGAGAATTGGCTTTAATACTTCAAGCGTCTTATCGTGTGCCATAATTCCTCCGTAGTAATGCGACGTAGTCTCCTACGGCATGAAAGGTATTCTCAAAACGCTCTTGCTATATTTTAAGTTATCGGTTATGGTGTGCGTGTCAAATCCATTGGTGTTAAATATTTTTTGATATGTTCTCGATCCAATAATATTTCTTGATATTCAAATAACACAAAGTCCCTTTTGTGGTTTTGAACAGCCTCTTTAGATGGTCAGGGATAGTGTTTCTATAATATTTTTCTACCGGATTGGTCGTTCTTGAAACAAGACCATCTCTCATATAAAGGGTCAATCTATTAAAGTCTCTAACTATTTTCTGAACAGATTTATGAAAAATCTTAGGAAGCTCATCCGAATGTTTTAAAAGCTTTTCAAGTCTATAGATTGCG
>DUGO01000028.1 GCA_013331375.1 Candidatus Methanoperedentaceae archaeon
GCCTTCTTCCCGCCGTATTCAGCGCCGTGCGCCTGGCATGCGTCCTCGATAAGCGCAATGCATGAGTCCTCTTTGATGCGCATGAGCCTGTCCATATCGCACACCTGACCGTATAGATGGACGCAGATGACTGCCTTTGTCTTTGGGGTGATTTTCCGCTCGACGTCATCCATGTCCATCAGATAGTCCTTTCCGATATCGACGAATACCGGTCTTGCGCCCACCATGAGTATCGGTGTCGCAGATGCCACGAAGGTATGCGAAGGGACTATGACCTCGTCGCCTTCCCCTATCCCGAGCGCCTTTAGCGCCATGAATATCGCAGACGTCCCGCTGTTGGCTGACACGCCGTACCTGGCGCCGCAATACCCTGCGAATGCATCCTCGAACTTCTCAACATTTGGACCCTTGATGTACCTGCCGCTGTCCAGGACCTCCATGACCTTAGTCCTCATCTCGTCCGTGACCGTGGGGGCTGATAGCTGTATCATAGCGCTACCTCTGCCCCAGTTTTTGCAGACCGCAGCGCTGCTTCGCACTGCCTGACAATCCTGCACCCGATTCTGCCGTTATTTACAGGTGTCCTTTTGAGCTCAATGCATTCTATGAAATGCCGGAGCTCATCTGTGAGCGGCTCGTTCTTTTCTATCCCTATCCCGGCGCTTCCAGTGTTTTTAATGGCGTTGCGCGATATTTCAATCATGTACTTTGTCATGGTCTGCTCTAACAGGTCAGCGTATATCTTCTCTTTTGAGCCGATTACCCATATATCCCTTTTCTTCAGGGGATGGAGCCAGCTCATCTCAAGCGACGCAACGAAATCCCCGTAATCTGCGAGCATGAATGCGCAGTCTTCTCGCTCTTTCGATATGTGGCTGACGGTCTTGCATGATATTTTCTCGGGAGACCTCTCAAGCACGAAATCAAGCACATCCAGGAGATGTATCCCGAAATTGAACACTGTCCCGCTGTCGGTCCTTGGCGGGTTTGTGGAGTGGATGTACCGCATGGTGATATAATCCAGGTCGCCCGCATTTTTCATCTCATCTTTCAGCCTCAGGACAGCCGAGTTGAACCTGAACAGGTGACCGACAGCCAGCACAAGCCCCTTTTCGTCAGCCGTATCCGCAAGCTCTTCCGACGTTTTTGACTCCAGCGTCATCGGCTTTTCTACAATGACATGCTTCCCGGACATGAGGCAGTCCTTCACTATCCTGTGGTGCAGGTCTGTCGGAGCCGCCACGCTGACGGCATCGACCTGAGGTAGCAGGTCCCTGTAATCCTTTACATGCACGATGCCGTATTTCTCTGCAAGCTCTCCCGTCTTTTCAACCGGGTCCGCTACCCCCACAAGCTCGCAGTCAAGCTCTGAAAAGGCTTTTATGTGGTTCAGTCCCCATTTTCCTGCGCCTATGACTCCAATCTTTATCATATCTTTTCGCCCACCACTTGTTCGAGGAAACCTATATAATCAGCGGCAATCNNAGGTCTTGACGTGTATGTTCCTGATATTGCCCGCGAGCCTCTCCCGCAGCTCCCTGTCCCCGATCAGCTCCCGTAGACCTCCCGCAAGGTCGTCCGTCAGGTATGCGTTCTCCCGATGTGTAAGCACATAGTTGACACGACCACGAAGCCCGAGCACTGTCTTTCCCGACCTGATATATTCGAACATTTTCAAAGTGCAGTCATCATCTGCAGTAAGAACAAGAATATCAGCAGCCTTCAGGTAGCCCGGATAATCCCTATAACTCACGGTTCCCATGAAATGCACGTTATTCGGTGCAGTCTCCCTGAACCTCTCATTCGTTTTGCCGAACATGTACAGCTCGCAGTCCACGCCTCTCACTGCCTCTATCAGCCTGTCCACCCTCTTTCGTTCGGATTGCTCCCCGCCGTAGAATATCCTGATGCCGCCGCTAAGGGTTTCAGGTGGTTTCTCATCGAACTGCGGGTCCACCCCGTGGGGTATATAAGCCACCTTTTTTCCCCACAGCTCGCAGCGCTCTTTCTTGAAGATGCTCGGCGTGGTTATATAATCCGCACCCTCGACCGTGAAATACTCGTACAGCGCCATCTTTGCTATCCCGTGCTGCTTCCCGTTTATGTCAACATAATCGTCCGTCCAGTCATGGACATGCGGTGCTCTGAGCATGTGCAGCCTCTTCAGCACGGAGGGCATGAATCCCACGGGACCTACTGATATAAGAACATCAGGCTTGAACTTCAGGTATTTGAAATAAAAGTATTTCCAGTCCTGCCTGAGAACGTGGTCAACGTCGTGTCCCGCCTCCTCAAAATACTGCTGCAGCCAGTGCCAGCGCATTTTGACGGTTGCAGGGGCGGTCTCTATCGCGTGGGATATTATCTGGATGCGCATGTCATCCTCTGCGCGAAATTATGCATAAATTCTCCCCATATCCAGGCAGGAATTTTGCGCCAGCCATGAAAAGCATGAATGTCAGGTACTTTATGAAAATTGTTTGTAGTAACCGCGGTATATGGGGTACATACGGTATATCCCATAATCCGTCATATATAACATCCCGGACTTCAAAGTCGTTCTTCCGGAGCATGCAAAGCCACTCATCCTTTGACAGCAGTGAGACATGAGTCCTGTCCCTGTAACCGAACCATTTGCCTTTTTTCAACCTGCGCCCGATGGAAGAAGTGTTTGGCTCCCTTATGACCAGTATCCCGTCTCTCTTAAGAATCCGCCGGCATTCCCGGATTGCACTTTCAGGATTGTCCAGGTGCTCAAGGACGTCAAAACTCGTGACGACATCGAAAATGGAATCTTTATACCCCATATGTGTTATCCCACCGATATGCAGGGCACTTCTGGTAGCTCTCGAACAGGTTTCCCTGATTCCGTACTCCGACAGGTCAATGCCATGAGTCTGGAAATATCTCTCTGCATAATGCAGGAAATACCCTTCCCCGCAACCTGCATCAAGCAGAATCCCCTGAGGTTTATATTTCCGGATTATCTTTACCCATCTCCGCCAGAGCGGATGTGTCGTTTTCACACATACGCCAGCCTGCTCGCTTGTTCTCCTGAAATATTCCATGTCGTATGTGGATGACGATACTTTTGGCTTGTGAATCATGTTGAGTGGATAACGTATCAATGCCGGTGGATTTTCCTTCATTTATATGACCTTGCAGTTCAGTATTCAGCCACCCAATTTCGTCCTGACGAGCTTTGCAAGGACCCTCGGAACCCTGTCAGGTCTCTGGATGGCATGTTTTATGAGAAAACTCAGGGGATATTTGAATTTACCGGTCCTGAAATATACAAAAGCCCTGCTGCGTGCGTCTTCCATGATTTTCCGGAATTCCTGTTTGCTTATGCTATCATCCAGCATAAGGGGATTGGCATCATCCGTTTGTTCCAGTATAGTCCAGTCCATGTCATCGCTTACTTTTCCCCGGCTTTTTGCGATCTCCCAGAATTCTGTTCCCGGGAGGGGTTTTGTTACGAAAGTCCATATCAGGTCGGCGCCGTTCTGTCCCATGAAATCGATAAGTTCAAGTGTCTCTTTCATGTCGTCCAAAGTTTCACCGGGATTCCCGAACATCAGGCTACCGGTCACTTTGAGACCGTGTTTCTTGCATGTAAGAATGGCATTCTTGTTCTGCTCCACAGTCACTGAACCGCATTTGAGGTAATCGAGAACTTTCTGGCTTCCGCTCTCAAACCCGAAGCCCACGCTTTTGACATTCATGCTGTTCAGTATCTCGCATATATCGTCGTTTATCAGGTTCGCCCTTGCCTGCGCAGAAAAAATCACCCTGTCTGTTATGCCTTCCTTTTTCAGAATATCAGCTATGTCCCTTGTGCGCTTTTTTGAGATTGTGAACAGGTCGTCCCAGATCAGGATGGAATCGACCCCATTCCCGTCAACAAGCGTTCTTATCTCGTCGCAGACCCGCTGCGCCGAATGGAGCCTTACCCTGTCCCAGAATACGGATGTGCTGCAGAAGCGGCACCTGTACGGGCAGCCGCGTCCAGTCAGAATATTCCCTTCTATATGGGTATCGCCGTCAAAAGATGTCATCGGTCTAAAATAATCCCGGCTCAGGAAATCCCTGTCAGGGATGGGTATCCTGTCGAGAGGTTCGATAAGCGGTCTCCTCTCGGTATATTCAAGCTGCCCGCCTTTCCAGTAAACTATGCCTTTAATCTTTTCAAGTGATGCCTTTTCAGGCTCATGTTCCTCAAGAGACCTGACGAGTTCCAGCATGGTCTCTTCGCCCTCGCCTATCACACCGATGTCAAAGCTCCTGCTTAGCGACGATGGGAGAGTGGATATGTGGACTCCCCCGTAGATGAGAGGAATGCCGAGCCTTTCTTTTATTTCGGAAGCAAGTTCATTTGCATAGCCATGTGCCATTGTCATTGAGGAAATTCCTGCGATATCGGGTCTGAACTTCACTATTTCAGGTAATATATCTTCGGTGTTGCCATCAATTATTCGTATATTATTGAACCCCATGAATTCCCTGAGGTATGTGGCAATATACGCCAGACCCAGGGGCGACTGGCTGTTCCTCAGATTGGCTCTGACTGTGTTAACAAGGGCGAGTTTCATGGTATCTCCAGTTTCTCGAGTTCATCTAAGTATTTAGATGCAATATACTTTATGTCGAAAAGTTCAACCGCCCTTTTCCTGCCAGTAAGACCCAGCCTTTTTCGTAATTCCACATCACTGAGCGCTAGTATACTTGCAGCCAGTTGTGAGGAGTCCGCAGGAGAAACAAGAAGTCCGGATTCTTCTGGGTGTAAGGTATCCCGCATCCCGCCCACATCCGTCCCCACCACAGGCTTTCCGCATGCCATCGCCTCAAGCACTGCTATCCCGTAGGGCTCTATGATGCTCGGCTGTACATAAATATCGCATTCAGCATACAGTGCTGGCATCTCGTGATTGGGTACCGTCCCGGGGAGAAACGTCACGCATCTGTCCAGGTCAAGCCTGTGTGCAAGAGCTTTGAGGTTTTTCTCCTCTGCTCCTTTACCAAGGATATACAGGTGAGCATTACGTATCTTTTCGCGGACGGGTCTCATTGCCTGGATAAGGTATCCAAGCGNNAAGCCCCTTATATTTATGCAGCCGCGCCGCTGTGAGTATATTGAAATCACCCTCTGCCATGTACTTCCACTCAGGCTGCAAAGGTCTGAACAGTCCTGTGTCAACCCCGACATGAATCACTCTTATATCCCTCTCCACATGCAGCTCCCGTATCATGAACTCCTTAGCTGCGGTGCAGTGCGCCGTGAGCACATCCACGCCGTCCCTGAGCCTCTTATTTGATGTCGCATCCATGAGCTTCAGGGCGCATCGCTTTATTATATTTTCAGGATAGTACGTCCTCTCGGACGACAGTATCATTGGAATACCGCGCTCCATGGCTGCTGAATATGCTTTATGGCAGATGAGGGGATAGTCTTCCTGGAGCATTATAGCATCAAAGGCATCCACTTCCAGTTTACCCCTGGTAACCGGATTATCACCAGCATCAATAAGCATATCAAGGTATTGTATATCGAAATCCGGTCTTTTCAGGCTTTCAGCCCTCACATCAAGACTCTTCTCCCGCGGAGCCTTTGCGTTTGTCGTGACGATTGTTACCTTATGCCCCAGCATGGTGAGACCCTGCGCAAGCCCGTACTCATTCCCGCGCACATAGGGCGTGAAATATGGAACGACTACCCCGATATTCATCCCGAACTCCTGTACACTTCGATCAATCGTTCCGTGACAGTATCCCAATCCATGAACTTGACCGGACCTGCATATTTCTGCCCGTGGGAAGAGGATTCGATCTTTTTTATCGCATCAACTACCTTTTCAGCATTGACAGGGACAGTGATACCCAGGCAATTCACGCCATCCACAAACTCCTCAAGCGCGCTGCCGCAGGCAACGATACACGGCGTGCCTGATGCGAGCGACTCAGCCACGGTGATACCGTAGGATTCATGAGTGGAGAGCATGACGAATACGTCTGCCGAGGCATAGTGCTGCAGCAGCCTGTCTCTGGTCATGGCGCCATGCCAGGTTATTTTCCCCGCCACATTGAGCCTTTCTGCTAGCCTGCGAAGCAGTCCCTCATACGGTCCTGTGCCGATAATCTCAAGCTCAAACCCATCAAGGTGCGGTAGCGCCTTTATGATATGCTGTATTCCCTTGTATTCCTCTATTCGTCCTGTATACAGTATCTTCTTGCCCCCCTGCCTTTTTAATGGTGTGATGCCAGCGAACTCGTCAGGATTCATCCCGACGGGTATCTTTTCTATCTTTCCGGACCGCACCCTGAAATCAGACATGACTTTTTCCCGTTCGTACCTGGATAAGCAGGTTACCCTGTCTGCCCTGCGGAATATCATATTCCCGAGAAACCTGTAGGGGATGTGCAGCATATTCCGCAGGCGCGTGTGCCCTCCCCCGTGGTAATAGGGCGTGAACACGAACCTGCTGCCATTTTTTGCAAGTGCTGCAAAAAGTGCAGGAAATGCATGGTAGCTGTGGGCATGTATCAGGTCGTACTTGTGTTTTATGAGATGGAGATAGAGCTGCGGCGAGAAATAATACGCGTCCCCCGGAGCCAGAGCCGGGAACCGCCTGACGCGAACCCGGTTCACTGTCTCTATCCCTGGCAACCTGCGGGAAGGGTCTGTACAGATAACTTCAACATCAAAGCCACGTTTTGCCAGCCTTTCGCTGATTTCCCTAACATAAGTCTCAACGCCGCCTATGAAAGGGTAATAGCGAGGGCAGACCTGTGCGATTTTTAAGTCCATCAATTCAGAACCACACGGTTTTATGTACACTCAGGCTATTATATCTTTTGAGAGAGCGTGCGCAAAAGAAAAATATGCATCATTGGTCCCTCAAGGAGATTCCTGAGCGGTATATCCTACTATACAATACGGTTATCCAATATACTTGCTTGCGGGGATACGGTATCACTTATATATCTTCGCCGGCTTTTGCCTGAGTTCCTGTTCCCCGGCAGGAGGCACATCGGAAGGCTGATGTCGGGCGTGAAGACAGAGAATGTGCGTGTTTTCGATGGCATGGACTACAACAATCCGCTAACATGGGCGCTTGCCTTCAATTTCCTGAAAAGAGAGAGACCGGATTATTTGATTATGCAGTGGTGGACCTCCTCCGTTGCGCACATGCTGCTCATCATGGAAATATTGAACTCCCTGTTCGTGCATGCAAAAGTGCTCATAGAGTTCCATGAGGTCGTTGACCCTCTTGAGGATTCCATACTGCCGATACGGCTGTACTCGCGCTTTACGGGACGGCTGCTGCGCAGGGGTGCTGATGCGTATATCACCCATTCCATTTCGGACAAGAACGCCATTTCCGGGAAATACGGGATCAGCAGGGACAGGATATACGTGATACCGCACGGGCTCTATGACCATTACATGCCTGTGGACGGAACATCCGCAAAATCGGAGTTGTCTTTGACAGAGAACTATGTTATCCTGTCGTTCGGGCTTATCCGGGAATACAAAGGTGTCCCGTATCTCATAAAGGCGTTCGAGCAGCTTCCACCTGAAATAGCTGCAAGGAGCAGGCTCCTGATAGTGGGAGAGATATGGGAGGGCAGGGAGCAGCTGCTTTCGCAGCTCGCATCATCGCCACTGCGCGGGAAAATCACTCTCATAGACCGGTATGTCCCGGATAATGAGGTCTCACTGTATTTTTCTGCAGCCGATGCTGTTGTGCTTCCCTATACACGGGCATCTCAGAGCGGAGTTGCGCATATCGCCATGTCTTTCGGGAAACGGGTCATCGTGACGAGTGTGGGTGGGCTTAAGGAATCAATGAGCGGGTATGAAGGCACTGAATTCGTCCAGCCCCGGGACCCTGATGCGATACGCCTTGCGCTTGAAAAAGGCTTTAGGCGGCGTGGGTTACGGTTTACGCCTCCTGTCCGGGGATGGGAGGCGATAGCAAAGATATACAGGGATGTGATTGACCGCCTGTCGGCGCGGAGCACGCGATAGGTGCAGGATTTCGCTGTTTCGCTGCACTGCCCGGTCACATGACTTTGGGCTAAAGTTTATCCGTTTGCAGCACATAGCAAAAACTGATGGCAACAGGCGGCACGGACGAAAAAATCAAGACCCGGCTTTCGAAATACCTGTCGCGAGATGAGACCGGTATCAGGAAGTCTGTCCTGAAATTGTTCCTGCAGGACAAGGCATATACGACAGGCGACATCCACGGGTATCTTTCAGAGAGGGGGTTTGATGTGAACTACAGGGGCGTATCAGCCATGGTCGGTCTCATGAACACACGCCTCGGCATCCTGAGGATAGACGTTAGCGGGCAGCATAATGTATATTCGCTCAAGAACGAGCACCGCCCTGTCGTAAAGACCGTGCTTGATAATTACTGAGTCTGTTTTATAAGCTCTTTGCTTTTCATGAACCCGATGTACATTACCGCAATCCCTGCCAGTTCTGCGACATAAAGCAATTCCTCAATACCGAATCGTGCGAATGCGCCCCCACCGGCTATCATTAGCGCACCGACTCCGATAAGGATATTATATGTCGTCCTGGTCCTGTACCATGAGTACAGGGCTCCGCCAATGAGTGATATGGCACCCGGTACGGTGAGTAGGGGTGACAGGAGCCTCACGCTGCCCTGCATCGCGCTTCCCGCGACGGTCTGACCTGCTGTGAGCTTTTCAGCATCCACCTGTGCGTATGCTATCGAGTATGCCATGTAAAGAGCCACGGCAAAAATGTACAGCGCGAATGCATGTCCGACGACCCTGTTGCCTAACAGATACGCAGTGCCGAGCCCGAGGACTGCGACAAGCAGTGCTATAAGGAGATAGTATAACCTGTACATTGCAATGCTCCACCCGTATGTCTCAGAGAGGAATTCAAGCATGGTGCTTGCGGCAAACAGGAATAGCCCTGCGCTCCATACAAGCTGGTGTATCTTCCTGCGGGTCATGAACTGGTTAAAGACGGATATCGAAAATGCAAGGCTGACAACAGTGGATATTGCAGTGAGTATGATTGCGGTCAGCATAGATGAATGAGAATACGCCTCAAACCTAAAAAAAGCTTACCCAGTCAATGCGCTCTTCAGCTCGCTCACGAGCTCCTGCCTGATGCTGGTGTTCCTGTCCCCACCGCACACGCACCCGCGGACGCCCACGATGTCAGGGGATATGCGCCGCAATGCTGGTGCATCCTGGAACTTGATGGTGCCAGCAAGCGCTGCCAGGAGCCCGTGCCTGTGGGCTGCGGATACGAACATTTTGAGCTCTTTCTCGCTCAGGAACTCAAATGTTGACCGCCCGTCCTTTATGCCCGTATCCATCATCACGATATCAGCACCTGCGTCACTGCAAAGTGACGGCAGTTCAAGAGGCGAGATGGAGCCAATGCGCCCGTAATCCGAATAGCCTGCTGCGACCACTTTCTTTCCCGGGTCATGCTCCTTGACCGCCCTCGCAACACCCCGCAAGAGCTCTACTGCCTGCTCTTTTGTCTTGATATCATACAACCCGACCTTTATATACTCAGCTCCCGCCACAGCCGCACCGAGCGCAGCAAGCGATGCTGTGCCGGGCTTAAAGTTGAAGTCGCCTATGGTCGCGCTCAGCGAGGCATCTCCTATGGCATCCTTCACTGATTTGATGACCCAGGGGAAATTGGCTCCGAGCGACCCTTCCCTGGGATTTTTCACATCTATTATGTCCGCTCCGCCGTTCACCGCAGCCAGCGCCTCAGCGATGTTCACAGGGCTTACAAGTAATTTCATGCCAGCGTACCCTTATTTTATCTATATTTAAGTATTATGAGTGAACAGGTACATCTATGTTTCGAATCATCTTCGTGATGGACGTTTTCAACGGCATCGTGGTGCACGCGGTAAGAGGCGAGCGTGCTTCATATACTCCAGTAAAAAGCATGGTCTGCTCCACCCATGACCCGCTTGACATGATTGGTTGGATAAAGCCAGGGGAAGTGTACATGGCAGACCTCAACAGGCTGCGGGGGATGGGGGACAATTTTCAGGTCATAAGAAAGGTATCCGGGTTGTGCCGCACAATGGCTGATACCGGGATACGGAACATGGGTGACGTGGAACGCACATTATCGGTCTCGCAAGTGGCTGTGCTCGGTACCGAGACCGCTTCCATCGACCTTATAGGGGAGGCAGCCGCGCGGTTCCCGGGAAGGATAACAGCGAGCATCGACATCAAGGACGGGCAAATGCTGAACCGTGAAATGACAGCTGAAGAAATCGCTGAGATTTTCAATGGGTTCGCACTCAATGACATCATCGTGCTTGACCTGAGCAGGGTGGGTACAGGCATAGGGGTGAACTTCGAATTGCTGCGCAGGATAGTTGGGATATCAGACCACAGTATACTTGCGGGCGGCGGCGTTCGCGGGATGGAGGACATAAGGCTGCTTGAAAATACCAGAGTCGCAGGCGCGCTTGTCGCCACTGCGGTGCATAACGGTGCTATACCTGTTGAGATGCTGCGGTGATGCGCTCTATGACCTGCTCTAAGGTGAGCTTTTCCTGCTCTTTTGTCAGCATATTCTTGAGTGTCAGCTTCCCCTCATCAAGCTCGGTCTTCCCGACTATGACCGCATAAGCAGCGCCGGATGCGCTTGCAAACGAAAGCTGGTCCTTGAACTTGCGCCCCATGATGTCAAGGTATGCTGGTACGTGCTTCCTGAGCTTCCGCGCGACCTGAATCGCCTCTGTGCGGGTATCCTCGAAATAGATTACAGCGGCTGTGAGCCTCTTCGGGATTGATACGTCCAGTATTTCCATCACCCTGTCAAACCCGATGGCATACCCGGTTGAGGGGATGTCCTCGCCGCCGAACAGATGTGCAAGGCGGTACGAGCCGCCGCCGCAGACCTGGTTCTGGGCTCCGAGGTTCTCGCCATATATCTCAAATACCATGCCTGTATAGTAGTCAAGCCCTCGTGCAATGCCGAAGTCCACTGTGTATTCGACGCCGTATGCGTCGAGCAGCTTCAGTATGCTATCGAGCTGCGCTATCGCCTCGATATCCCCGACTATTGAGCGCGCCTCGTCGATTGCAGTCCCGCCCCTTAAGCCCACAAGATGAAAGAGCGAAGCTGATAGCGAGTCGCCTGCGTTTATATCATTGAGATAGCTTTCAAGCCCCTTATCGTCCTTTTTATCCACAAGCCGGAGTATCCTGCTCTGCTGCTCGCTTCCAAGCTCTCTCAGCAGGTGCCGAATAATGCCGAGATGCCCGACGTGCAGGTCGCCCGTTATGCCAAGGCTGCCTAGCATTTCGACCGCAAGCGCAATGACCTCGGCATCAGCCTCAGGGCGTGCGCTGCCTATGGCTTCAACCCCGAACTGCCAGAACTCCCTGAACCTGCCCTTCTGCGGGTTCTCGTACCTGAAGCAGTTCTCGCAGTAGTAGAACCGCAGCGGCTTGGGGGCTTTCTGGAGCTCCTCGACATACAGCCTCATCACCGGAGCCGTGAGTTCGGGGCGGAGAGCCACTTCCCTGTCGCCCTTATCCCTGAAGTTGTAAATCTCCCCGAGGATACCCTCACCTGATTTTATCGTGAAGAGCTCGACATGCTCGAAAGTCGGGGTCTTTATTTCACTGTAGCCCCAGCATTCTGCCACCCGACGAAGAGCGCTTTCAGCGTACCATCTTTTTGCATTCTCCCCAGGCAGGAAATCGCGCGTACCCCTTGGTCTGTTGAGCTTCATATCAGAACCTGTGCCTTATTGTCGGATTAGATATTTGTGCCTTTTGCATAAGTTATTTGAGAATGCAGTTCAATATTTACTATGGGGTGATGCGGTGAAATACAATCCCATAACAATATCAGAGGATTCGTCTGCTGAAGAAATTGCTTTAGTAGCCAGGGCGTTCCATGACCTCCTCGGGCTTCCTGTGACGATGAGAAGCCTCAACAGGAAAGGGGTGAGGATAGAAAAAGGAAAGTTGCTGGACTATAATTACACCGGACCCGTGCTTGAACAGGCGCTTGCAGAGAACCGGCTGGTACGGATGATACCCACCTCAGGCAAATATGCCGGGACTCCGGTAGTCGTCGCACCCATCAGGAACAAAGAGGGCTATGCTGTTGCAGCTATAGGGATAGTGGATATGGTGGGGACTGTTGACCTGGGGCTCATGTTCCATGACTATCCCGATGTGGTCAATGAAGTCCAGACATGCCTCCTGGCACGGGTTAAAAGCCCCTGAACATCCGCGACATGGCGAGCGACTGGTTCATGCTACCCCTGATGCCATCGAAGCTTGCTTCACCGTGCCCGGGATACAGCGCATGCACATCAAGACCGCACAGCCGCTCAATCGAGCCTGCAAGCGCAGCCCCGTCGCCGCCCGGCAGGTCTGTCCGCCCTATACCTCCGCCAGAAAAGACGGTGTCTCCGGAAAACAGCGTTCCCGTCTCACTATTGTACAGGCATATCCCGCCCGGGGTGTGCCCTGGCGTATGTATGACCTCAAGGCTGCCCAGGTGCTCTCCTCCGTGCAGGAGTATATCCGGCGAAAAACCGGGCATCCTGCTGCCGAACATGTACGATACAGTTGCCATGCTGTCTCCGATGAGCTTCGCATCTTCGGCATGCATGGCAAGCTTTGCGCCCGTCTTCAATGCGACTTCGGCTGCCGCGCCACAGTGGTCATAATGGCAGTGTGTGAGGATGATGAGGTCTATGCTCGCCCCTTCAAGCTCGCCCAGAAGGAAGCCTGCATCATCCCCAACATCGATAAGGGTCGAGCCTGTGACATAGCAGTTCGCACTGCATTCTATCGCCCGGACTTGCAGAAGGTCTCTCATATCAGGTATCCGAAAATATTATAAATTAGTAACACAATGTTAACTTAAGGGGTAAGTACAGCATCGATATCCATCCCCTCCGATGAACACTGTAACTGCCCCTACTTATTATCATATCATTTTATCTTAGTTCCGTTCTTTACCGGGGTTTGGGGATTGAGCAGCACTGCGCCGTTTTCGTCTGCAGCCAGCACCATACCCCTCGATTCCACGCCGAATAGCTTTGCAGGCTTCATGTTCGCAACCAGTACGACCTGTGTGCCGGGAAGCGCTGACGAAGCATGCGTCTTTGCTATACCCGCGACGACCTGGCGCGGTACAGCCTCGCCGATATCGACCTCAAGCCGAAGGAGCTTGTCAGAGCCTTTTATGGGCTCGGCTTTTATGACAGTGCCGACGCGCAAATCCAGGCGCGCGAGGTCTTCCGGGGCTATCATGCTGGCTTTGTTTGCTTTTGATTCTGCGGCTTTCACCCTGCTGCTCAGGAGCGCCTCGGCTTCCGCTATCTTGCTGTCCTCGATCTTTGCGAACAGAACGGACGGCTTCTCCAGCGCGCGACTCTTTATTTCCTTCACAGCATCATCAAAGAGGGCATCGTGCACGCTGCCGTCCTGTCCCAGCATGCCCCATGCCTCTTCCATTTTGGACGGGAGCACAGGCTCAAGCAATATCGCGATGGCTCCCGATATCTGCAGGCAGTTCCTGAGCACGGCAGCGCACTGTTCCCTGTCTTTCTTGATGAGCTGCCAGGGCTCTTTTGACTGGAAATACGTATTGCCCCATGCAGCAAGCGCGAGCACTGCATCCGTCAGCCTCTTGAACTCGTATTCGTCGAACGATGATGTGACCTCGGCTTTAGCCCTGGTGATGGCATCAATGACCTCGCCATCGATGCCGCCCCCGGTGCGTTCAGGAATGCCCCCGAAGTTCGCATGCGCGAAATGGACTGTCCTGTGGATGAAGTTGCCGAGCACTGCCACAAGCTCGTTGTTCACCTTTTCCTGGAACACCTTCCATGAGAAGTTCAGGTCCTTGGTATGCGAGGTATAGCTTGCAAGGTAGTACCGCAGCAGGTCTGGATGGAAGCCCTTAGCCAGGTAATCCTCATCCACCCAGACAACGTAGCCCCTGCTCTTTGAGAATTTCTTGTCCTCTATCTTGAGCATGCCCGACGCCACAACGTCACTGGGCAGGGTATAGCCAGCGCCCTGTAGCATCGCTGGCCAGAAGATGCAGTGATGATATATGATGTCGCCGCCTATGAAATGCACTATACGCGAATCGCGTCTCCAGTATTTCTCCCAGTCCTCTCCCTGCCACGCAGCCCATTCCTCAGTGAAAGATATGTAACCGATAGGCGCGTCCACCCACACATATACGACGAGGTCATCGTGACCTGGAAACCGCACGCCCCATTCCAGGTTACGCGTGATGCACCAGTCGCGCAGGTCTTTTGCCCACTCTTTTGCGTAATTGATGGCATTCGGCGTGCCTTTGAGCGTTTCCAGGTAATCGACGAGGAAACCTGCGAATGCCGATAATCTGAAGAAGAAGTGCTCCTGCTCCCTGTACTCTGCAGTTGTCCCGCATATCCTGCACTTTGCGCTTTTTATCTCGCCCGGCTCAAGATGCTTACCGCATCCCTGGTCGCACTCATCCCCGCGTGCAGAGGCGCCGCAGTAGGGGCAGATGCCCTCGACGAACCTGTCAGGCAGGAATCGTTTATCCTTAGGGCAGTATGCAAGCCGGATAGTCTTTGGATAGACGTAGCCATTCGCGATAAGGGCTTCAACTATGCTTGTAGTCCTTGCATGGCTTGTGGGTGAGTCAGTGTTGCCGTAGAAACTGAAATTTATACCCATGGACTTAAAGACCTGCTCAAAATGATTGTGGTATTTTGATACCAGTTCCTTAGGAGTGACTTTTTCCTCTTCAGCGTTAACGACGATCGGGGTACCGTGGGTATCGGAACCGCACACAAAAACCGGGTTCTGTCCCTGTTTTCTCAGCGCACGCACAAAGATATCCGCAGGTACGTACGTCCGCAGGTGCCCTATATGGCATTTCCCGTTCGCATAGGGCAATCCGCACGTCACGAGCACAGGCTCTTTCGGTGGCATACGCTCGTAGAATAACACTTCGCTGTAAAATATGTTTCGTTATGCGGCTTACTGCGGATAAACTTAAAGCCCAGGCGGGATAATCCTGTAGTGGAATAAATCAATGTGATTAATGGGATTGCCTATGATGCGTCAGCGTTTTGTGCTGGATACGAGCGCACTGACAGATGCGCACACTCACGAAATGGAGCCGTCTGCCGGGATATGCGTCGTGATGAACACTGTGCTCGATGTGATAGCCGACGCCAGGCTGAATCTTGACATAAGCTGCTATATCCCGTACCCCTCGGTCTATAACGAGCTCCGCGAAATCGTGAACAACAACACATGCGGGGACGAGGCGCTTGCGAAGATAGATACATGGCTCGTGAAGAAGACGCCTGACAGGTACGAGGTAAAGATACCATCCAAGATATTCTATGAGTACGTGGACTACATGAGGGGTCGCATCAACAAGGGCATGGGGGTTGCAGAGGATGCCATCTGGGAGTCCGCGACCGAGAGCATGGCAAGCTGCGCAAAGAAACGGGATAAGACCGAAATCGAGCGCGATGTAATTGGCGGTATCGTGAACAAGTTCAGGGAGAAATACAGGAACGCGCTGCGCTACGGAATACTCGATAGCGCCCCGGATATCGATGTGCTTTTGCTCGCGAAAGAGCTTGACGCTGCAGTGGTGGCAGGAGACGTGGGCATTCAGAAGTGGGCTGAGCAGCTCGGGCTGCGTTTCGTTGATTCGAAGTCGTTCCCCAGTATGATAAAGGAATACCTGCGCAGGGTGGCATAAGGGCAGGCTGAAAAGATATCGATGCCATTGAGATGTCGGCAATTCTATGGTATTTGCGGCATAAGTTATCGACACATAAATTATCGACAATCTTAAACCACAGCACTCCATTCAGGAAGCGATGAGAGTCCAGGAGACAGGGCTTGGCAAAGAGATGGTCGATTACTACGAACAGCTCGGCATAACCGAGCTCTACCCGCCGCAGGCAGACGCTATCAAAGCCGGGCTGCTTGAGGGAAAG
>DUGO01000031.1 GCA_013331375.1 Candidatus Methanoperedentaceae archaeon
CGCTACCCTGTCCCCCTTTTTTATCCCCATCTTTTTCAGTACGTTTGCGAACTTACAGACTTCAGTATACAGCTCCTGGTACGTAAATCTCCGGGTGTCGCCAGGTTCACCCTCCCATATTAGGGCTGTCCTGCTGCCGCGTGACCCAAGATGCCTGTCCAGGCAGTTCTGCGACGCGTTCAGCCTTCCTCCCTCGAACCACCGGCATATGGCATTCTCAGGGTCCCAGTAGTGCACCCTGTCCCATTTCCTTGACCAGGTAAGCCCGGAAGCGAGCCCCTCCCAGAACGAGGCGGGGTCCTTTATGGAGCGCTCGTAGAGCTGCCTGTATTCGCCAAAGTCCCTGACCAGGGCTTTTCGGCTGAATCCGGCAGTGGGGTTGAATATGCGCTTTTCTTCAAGCAGGGATTCGATAATGTCAGCCATTTTTGTATACTGATGGGCATCATCACTGAAATAGATTGCCATATATCATCGAAATTGCCGCATCCTGTATAGCATCTTATGAAATTTATATATACCATTGCGGTCATGGATTTGAGGGGATAGCAACCCTTAAATAATTCCAACTCATTATCATCGTGATGATGAAATCAGATGATCGGGCGCAACTCAGCATTGATTATCTTGCAGGCATGGGTTTCTTCCTTTTGACCCTGAGCTTTGTGTTCCAGTTCACTTCAGGGCTTTTTACGCCATTCTATTCGAACTCGGATGAAACATCCCTCGTCGCAGACCGGGTCAGCATGATGCTTGTCGACAGCGTGCTCACAGACAATAAAACCTCCGGAGTGCTCAACAGGGACAAGACATTCGATTTTCTCACCAACCGGCTCAACACTTTCAATTATACGACAAGCCTCCAGGATCTTGGGCTCAAGGGTAGCTACATGTCGTATGACCTGAATGTTTCATTTGAAAGCGCGGATGGGGCAGGTCTTAAGTACAGTGGTGGTAAGCCGCTAACCGGCACAACAAACATAGGGCAGACTAAGCGCACGGTGATATTTATAAACAGTTCCGGCTCCAGGCAGACGTTCATCATGGGAGTGCGTGTATGGTAGATGACAGAGCACAAATGCAGACGCTTGAGTCACTAATCGCATCCAGCATCATCGTAATGGTGATGGTGTTTACCATCGATGCCACGACGCTTACCCCGCTCACGTCTTCAACAGCGAACGTGCACGTGGAGGCTGAGCTGATGGCTCTCGGGCAGGATATTTTCTCAGTCCTTGACTATCCGGTAAATCCGGGCGAAATCAGCCCGCTGAAGAGTGATATCCTGGGATGGAACGGCAACACAACTGTATGGAACGGTTCGGCGTACAATATACTGAACTACACTAATCCAGGCGATGTGAACTATTCAATGAGCAACAACGTCACAGGGCTGACCTCAAGGATTTTCGTTCCCAGGGGTATTGCTCATAATCTCCAGGTAACGTATATATTCCAGGGCGGGACGTCTACCAAAGCCATTATCTGGAACGGTGACCCCTCGAATAATGCCATAGTCGTCTCCCGGAAGATAGTGATTCATGACAGTGAAGTGTCATCAGGATACAGTTCACGGACAGGCATACAGGATGTTGATGCCTCCGTACTGTACAATGTGGTAGAGGTCAGGCTGGTGCTATGGAGAATGTGAGAGCAATGGATGACCGGGGGCAGCTGATGCTGCTCGCTGCATTTATGGTTGGCTTCAGCCTTGTTGTTGTGACCCTGATGCTCAACAGCATCCTCTACTCAGGGAATGTGGCTTTTGAATCCAGCACTGACCCTATGCGGTATGATATCCAGAACATCAGGGACCTTGGCGCCTCAGAGCTAAGGTATGCGTACAGGAGCGGGAACCTGACAGGGTCGTATGTCCAGAACCTGTCGCGTGGGATGAATACGCTTTTTGGAACTCACGGCGTTTCGATACAGCTTGTCAACGGCACGACATTCAGACCGAATCTGACCCAGAACGGCATGCCTGCCGGCGTTGCGAACTGGACTGTGGTTGAAAATGTGACTACTATGACCAACTTTACGTTGAATCTTGATTACGATAGACTTGCTTCAAGCGACGCCGATGCTTTTGAGGTACAGTCTGTGAACAGTTCCAACGCATCATCGGTTTTTTGGAAAATGAAGGTTTATTATGTTAATCCCACATTATATGTTAACATAACAACACAGACCAGCTCAATCGTTAACAGTAGTCTTTCATTCCCCTTTTTCCCGTTTGACTTGATACAAAATAGATACGGTCCGTCACCTGGTAATTACTTTGCTTTCAATTTCACGAATGCTGTTTCTGGAAAAAACTATACTATAAAATTCATTAACGGCAACAAAGCCTCAGGATACTACGCCTTCAATCTTTCAGGTAATTACACATACAACAGGCAATTCCAGCTCGCAAGGGATACGATGATGAATGTCACATTTGACGTTTTCACAAGCAGGGCTCGCATCAACCTCACTGTGCCCGTATCTATCCCCTGGTGATATCAATGAATCTGAAAAGGCTTGTATCAGATGAAAGCGCGGTAACCATAACAATACGATTTATACTGAAGTTCTCGGTCACAGTCATTGCCCTGATGCTCTTGCTTTTCTCCTTCCAGGCTATGCTGCAGCGGGCTGAAGAGACCGTGATGAGGAGCGAGATGGAGGTAATCGGGAGCGATATCGCCCTTCGCATTTCAGGCATGGACATGGCAATCACATCCACGCGCGGTGCTTCGGGAAGTGTGAATGTGCTGGAGCATGAATTTGCCATCCCGAATGAGATAGCGGGCAATACCTACTATATCGTGATACGCAGCTATAATGAAATCGACCTGAAGTCGGATGAAGTGGATGTTGAGACGCGGATACCGTTTAAAGCAAATACAGCGGTCACTACCAGCACGATTTACAGCAGTACTACAAGGCACAGGATAATCTACAACCAGAGTTCGGGGGCGATTGAGGTCATATGAGACTGTTTGGTGATGAAAACGGGGTCTCGGAAGTCGTGGATTTCATGATCATCCTTGGGGTGACCATGCTTATCATGGGCGTCATAGCCGTGTATNNACCGTGTATTCAATGCCCACGCTTACTACGATGAAGGAGCATTCCGCGATTGAGAACAGCAAGCAGACCTTTGCGGTCCTGAACACGAACATGAACAAGGTGCTTCTCGGCAATGCCCCCTCACAGGGTGTTGAGATAAAGATGTACCGCAGCACCCTGAGCGTGACCACGAATAATTCAATCATGATATACCTGTACAATAATACGGGAGTAGCAGGAGTGCCTGAAGCGATTTTTGACGGACAGACAGGGAATATCGAGTACAAAATCTCGGATGTGCTCATCGCGTACGAAGGAACGGGGGTATGGGCAAAATACCCGCATGCCGGTACCGTGATGGTAGATAAGCCGTATATAACAAACAGCAGCAGGGGGCTTGTGATACCGCTCGGGCATATTACAGTGGTCGGGACGAATTCTATCGGAGGCTCGGGGCTCAGCAGGATAGTGGCAGACGGCAGTACACCCCTTGTGTTTGAATACTCAAATATCAAAAAAGTAAACGTGACCATAGTAAGCGATTACTGGCAGGGCTGGAGAGTTTATATGGAGAGTTTCCTCCCGTTTAAATATGTCAGCCAGAACGACCGTACCCTGAACATAAGCTATGATGCATATGATGCGACATCAGGACCTGTGGACGTGAAAATAGTCTATACGCCGTTAGAGGTGAGACTGATATGAAAAAACACATGAAAAAATTTATCGAGTCCAGCTCGGGAACGACCGAGCTTGTAGGACATGCGCTATTGATCGGGATAGCAGGGGCTGCAATAGCTGTTATTGTTTCAATGGGCATGCCGGCAATAGAGGATTTCAAAAGCACGGCACAGAACCAGAAAGTTGAGCAGTCCTTTACTGTCTTTGATTCGAGGGTTAGCAAGGCGACCCTCGGCGAGTCGCCTTTACAGGTGCTTGAATTTGACCTCGGGGGCGGGAGCGTCAGTGTCATGGAGAACAGCACAACGTATCCGAGCTATATTATCATCAGGCGTATCAACGAATCCGATATACTGGTTCCCATGGGTGCGGTACGGTACGTGCTCAACAGTCGTGTAATCGGTTATGAGGGAGGGGGCGTCTGGTCGGAATATCCCAATGGCAACTCATTGATGCTGTCTCCCCCTGAGATGCATTATAACGGCGAAACGCTCACGTTGCCTGCGATTACAGTGAGGGGCAACAGCTCAGCGGGCGGTAAGGGAAGCAGTGCTATCCGCGTCTCATCAGCCGGGGACCCGGTCATACTGTACCCGAACACGACCGAGATTAACATAGGAGGGAAATGGATACGGAACAGGACTAACCCGATACCGTTAGCAGCGGGGGAGGTTACCCTGATAATCAAAAGCGAATTCTACAAGGGATGGGCTGACTTTGCCAGGCGTCTTATATACACGCGCGTCTCGACTAACAGCACGAATAAGACAGCCACCATAACCCTTCTCGTGGTCACCCCCAGCCCGGGGCGTGTTCCCATCACGGACCCGCAGATAATCAGGGGACTCAATCCCTATAATACTGAGCCCCTGAACAATTTCAGCTATCACTTTGAGAACAGGGCGAACAAGCCCCTCAATTCAATGGACTGGCAGCTCACGGTCATCCAGGGCACAAAGAAGCTTATATTCCACATGCAGAAAAAGTTGGGTCCGAATGAGATCATTCTTAATATCGGGTATCAGGACACCTCAAAACCCGGGGATAATGCAGAGACCTGGCAGTGGAATGCAGCCCAGAGCGGCTTTCCCATTATGGGGTCCGGAGCGAATGAATATTTCGACATTGATTTGCTAAACACAAGCAATACACTGGAATATAGTGATGTGACGGTCGGTGCTACTACGCCATGTACAGGCAAAATTGTCGGGAGTACCCGCAATGACACCGCATTTACATGGAGCGGGGTTACAACCGGATATAACCTGCCAATTGCCAACGTAACCCAGCACTACATGCAGCTCATGGCTCCCAACATAGACCTTGATAACTGTGCCCCGGCGAGCGACCCGGTGGATTACAGTACATCCACAGTGAATCTTGGCTATGACACGGCGGGAGGCATCACGTTCCTGCATGTGACACAGAACCCGATGAACTTCAGCGTGGTCTGAGAGCCAGATAGAATACAAATCAAAGATGCCAAATCAGGGAAGCACTTGAGCTTGCGCTGGGATTATGCAGCTATGCTCTGCAGTTACAAGTTCATACCCTGCAGTCCAATCTCACACTGAGCAGCTTCATTACAACCACAGGCTCGCCCCGGTCGAGGAACTCCATGCGCGAATCGTCCACGCGGATGGCGCGCGCCCCGTTCCCGCGCCCGATACCGAGCGCGCCTGCCAGCTTTTCTGCAAGTTCGCCCTCACCCGGGATGACCGGCTTTTCACTCGCCGGGAAATCTTCGCACATAGCCAGGGTGAACCGCATGGACAGCACTTCCCTGCCGTCGACGTAGAACACCAAGCTCCCGGGGTTGCCCTTGATGTCACCTATGACGAGCGCCCTGTCTCCCGAAATCTCGTCCAGCGAGGCTTTGCCCCTGGTCAAAAATTCACTGCACAGGAACCGTGCCACGCGCCGTGCCAGGGTGCGCGTCCTTGCGCAGGGCTTCCGCGCAGTCGTTACAAGCATCTAAGAAGCCTTGATTCTCTTCACTACGGTGGGTCTGTCCTTGATGAGTATGCGGTGCCCGCAGTATGGGCACCTGATACCCTGAAGCTCGTAATCCACCTCAACGGTACGCTTGCAGCGCGCACACTTGTAGCTCATGCCGCTCACTCTTTTGCAGATTCGGAACTTCTGACGAGCGACCTCTCTGCTGTCAGACCTGCAGACGTGTTGGGCACATATGCGCCGCCCGTGAAGGTGTGGCTGCATTTCCTGCACTGCCATATACCTGCACCGATGCGCCTGACTCCGGGATTACCGCAGTTCTCGCACTTGTAATCGGCATGCATCTTCTCTTCGATATCGGCGAGCAGCTTTCGGGACTTGCGTCCATAGCGCACACCAAAACGCCCGGCGGAGCGTGTTTTTGCTCCCTTCTTCTCGGTAACTGATGTCATGATAAACTCTCCAGGAACTTCTGCCTTATTTCTTTCGCTTTTTCACAGGCAGCTTCTACTATATGAAGTATTTGCTCGGTCGTAAGCGGAACCGACCCGCTCTTCTGCATTCCCGAAAGCGCGCCGTCCTGATTGGATATCACGGTTAGCCTCGTCCCTGCCACATTTTCCTCATCGAGCGACGGGTCAAGCATTATGGCGCCGCCTATCTCAACAGCCGTTACGGCCACCGGTAAATCTTTTACAGGCAGCGGCGTGTCCTCACCCAGCTCGAACCTGCTGGCGGGTATCTTTGAGGTCTTAAGCGCTGCGATAGCGCCAAGTGCAGCCGCATCAAGGAGATTGCCCCCGTCATCGAGCACGTGAACGTCTATGAACACCATCCAGACTTTCTTGCCGCTCTCAACGCAAAGCGCCCCGAGGTCTAT
>DUGO01000168.1 GCA_013331375.1 Candidatus Methanoperedentaceae archaeon
CATACGTGCTGTACTCCATATTCATACTGATACCGCTTGCGCTTGTAGCTCTGTTGCCTGCTGTAAGCATCGTGGGGGTCCGCATCGACACGTTCATGCTCGTGCTAATCTACGTGGTTATCCTGCCGCTTGCCACGTTCCTTTACGGGGAATACATCCTTTTGCAGCGCCCTGCTGCATTCGCCCCTCCGCACATCCCTGAGCGGCATCCAGCCCTTGAGAATATCAGGACGCTGCGGCGGATAGCAATATGCCTCGCGATTGTGCTGGGCACAACGCTTGCGCTCCTCGGCTATATCCTGCTATATTTCGGCAACCCCTACGGAATCGTGTCGGAGAGCATAATGGGCGGGCTTGTGCCGCCCACGTTCCCTGCAGTCTGGGGGATAACCGCTGCAATTTCAGTGTACTGCACGATTGCATACATGCCGTACAAGCGCATCCGTGACGGGATAAAGCAGATCGAAATCGAGTTCGCGGACGCGCTTTTCGTTCTCGGGAGAAGGGTGAGCGAGGGGCGCTCGGCTGAATGGGCATTCATGACTACAGCAGAGACCATGCGAGGCAGCATGATAAGCGAGGTGTTCGCCGCAATCGTAGGCAATCTCATCTCGCTCCGGGCTACCATGCAGAGCGCGATATTTGATGAGGAATACGGCGCGCTGCGTGACGTTTACTCAGACCGGGTGCATACCACGATGAAGCTCTTTACCGAGAGTGTGAACCGGAGCCATGAGGCTGCGGGCGTGGCTATCGTAAAGCTGGCTGAACATCTCAAGGAGCTGCAGGAGGTTGAGGAGCGGATACGGCAGGGGCTGTACGACGTGACATCCACGATGAGGTCCACTGCGCTCATATTCGCGCCGCTGATAGCGGGCGTTACGCTTGCTCTATCTGAGGTGATACAGAAAATACTCCAGAGCGTGTCCATTGAGGCGAGCCGCCTGCCTGAAGAGGTGGGTGTAGTTTCAATAATGAAAGACGTGGGGACAGGCATGGAGCAGAGCGTACCGCCGGAAACATTCATGCTTGTCATAGGCATTTACGTTATTTTGATGGTCGTGATCCTTGTGCGGTTCGCAGGCGGTATCGAGTACGGCGGGGATAAGTCCCAGTTCATGTACGAGCTCGGGCAGATACTGCCGTTCGCGATTATCGTGTTCTCAGTAACCACCCTGGCTTCAAGGATACTGTTCAGGTCGATGGTATAGATGAAGTGGGACTATTACCTTATACTGATAACCGCTGCCCTGCTCGCAGCAATCGGCGCGCTCTGCGTCTATGCGACCGTCATATACACGTACAGCTCAACACCGTTATGGACGATGGGGCTTGAATATAAGAGGTATGTGGATGAGATGAACAGGTACGCATACCTGCCAGTCGTGCTGCTGCTCATCGTTCTCGGGCTGTGCATCCCGAAGAGGGTAGTACCTCGCGTGCTTCTTTTCAGGTTCAGTGCCGGTATTCTTGTCGCCACCCTGCTGCTTGTCATGGCTGCTGGGCTTGAAACCAGTCTTGCGTTCCTGCTCGGCATCGCACTTGCGCTGCAGGCATGCGTCCTCTTCCTGACCCTGAGGAAAAGCAGGCTTGTGGTATTCGAGCGGCGCGGGCACACCGTGCAGGTCGGCTCGTCCCTGCTGCACCTTGGCATTGTGCTTTTCATCCTGGACTTCGTGGCACTGCGCGAAAGCGGCATGCACATAGGGATATTCTGGGTCTCTGCACTGCTGATGACAGGCGGTATAGCCATATCCATGTTCGGCGATAAAAACCAATACCCTTTTAAATAAAGAAGGTTTTTTGGTTATCAACTTGACTAGGAGGTCTATCAATGTTCGGAATTGAATTCGTACCGAGTGATCCAGTGCTGAAGATTGCTCACTACACAAAGCTTGCAGAGCAGAACGGGTTTGACAACGTGTGGATAACCGACCACTACAATAACCGCGATGTATATACCACGCTCGCCCTGCTTGCCCTGAACACGAACAGGATTAAGCTTGGGACTGGTGTGACGAACCCATATACGCGGAACATCGCCATAACAGCATCAAGCATCGGCGCAATAAACGAGATATCCGGCGGTCGAGCCGTGCTGGGCATCGGTCCTGGCGACAAGGCGACGTTCGATGCCATGGGTATTGCATGGGAGCAGCCGCTCACCACGATCAAGGAATCCGTGTCTGCGCTGCGAGGCTTGCTCGAAGGGAAGAAACTCTCGCAGGACGGGCAGCGCGTAAAGATACGCGGAGCAAAACTTGCGTTCAATGCCGGGAAAATCNNTATTCCAATCTACATGGGCGCCCAGGGACCCAAGATGCTCGAGCTTGCAGGCGAGATATCAGACGGCGTGCTCATCAATGCGTCGCACCCGAAGGACTTCGAGTTCGCTGTCAAGCAGATAGCAGCAGGAGCAAAGAAGGCTGGGAGGGACCCGAAGAGCGTTGACGTGGGCGCATACGCCTGCTTCTCCATAGACAAGGACGCTAACAAGGCAAAGGACGCGGCAAAAATCGTTGTTGCATTCATAGTGGCTGGCTCGCCCGACGAGGTCTTGCAGCGCCACAGTATCAATGTTGACGCCAAGGCGAACATCGGAGCAGCCATCGGCAAGGGCGATTTCGGCACAGTGATGAAGCTTGTGACAGATGACATGATGAACGCCTTCTCCATCTGCGGGACGCCAGACCAGTGCAAGGAAAAGGTCGAGGCGCTGAAGAAGATAGGAGTCACACAGATAGTGGCTGGCTCGCCCATCGGTCCTGACAAGGAGTCATCCATAAAGCTGATAGGCAAGAACATTATCGGAGGCAAGTGACGTGGAACTCCAGAATCCGTCGTTGGGGCTGCCGAAAATCGGGGATGTGATCAAGTACAATTACTGCTCCTCATGCGGCACGTGTGAGGCTGTGTGCCCGCTGGGCGTCGTTGCTGTAAGCAGGGAGCCCGTGAAGAACGTGCAGGAAAAGGGCAGCTACCAGAAGGCGTATGTGCTCACGGAAGGAGACCACGAAGGCAAGGACTGCGCACAGCAGGTATGCATGTCCTGCGTGAACTGCTACTCCTGCGAGCGCGTATGCCCGATACTCGATGGATTCCCGGATGATGAGTTCGATAACATCCGGTTCATGAAGGCTGGAAAGAGCCAGATGCCGGGTCAGGACGGCGGCATTGTCTCGCAGATTATCAAGTCGCTACTTGAAAAGGGCGAGATAGACTGCGCCATAGGCACGACAAGGAACGAGAAATGGGAGACCGAAGTCGTATTGATGACAAGACCCGAGGAAGTTGCACCGACAGGCGGCACGAAATACACGTACAAGCCTGTCGTGGCTCGCACCCGGAGCCTTGTCAGGGACTACAGCTACTATCCCAGCATACCCCCGAAAGAAGTCCGCAGCGCGCTCGAGAAGTTCGAAAAGGTTGCAATCGTGGGAGTGCCCTGCCAGGTTCACGGCAGCTCACTCCTGCGGAGCAACCTATCAGGCAAGATTAAGCTCATAATCGGTCTTATCTGCATGGAGAGCTTCTCGTACGAGGTGATGTCGCAGGTGATGATACCCAAGATCATGGGGCTTGACATCACGTCTGTGAACAAGATGAACTTCCATAAGGGGAAGTTCACGGCGCGGACCGCGGCTGAGACAAAGGAGGTCCCGATCAAGGAGGTCGCACCCCTTGCCAGAGCCGGCTGCCACCACTGCCTTGACTATACCTCGTACTATTCTGACATCTGCGTGGGCTCTGTGGGCTCGCCCGACGGGTGGAGCACCATAATCGTGAGGACCGAGACTGGCGAGAAGTACCTTAACATGGCAGGTGGCATTGAGTACTCGGACAAGCCCATAGACGATGCGATCATCAGGAAGCTTGCAGCCCAGAAGCACAAGCACAACGACTGGGACTGGAGGGCGTTCCTGAGGCAGAAGTGGATGGACGAGAAGCAGCCCCAGCGCGGCTGGAGCAAGCCTGTGATGCCCTGGGCTATGGATAAGATAGAGCGAGCGCTCCAGAAGCCGCCTGTTAAGGCTGAGCCTGAGCCAAAGCCGCCGCAGGCTAAAGCCGGGGCTACCGGATAGCATGCGCCGCGGGCTATACATCGGGAGATTCCAGCCCTACCATCTCGGGCACCATACTGTTATACGGCAGATATCAGCGGATGTTGATGAGCTCATTATCGCCATCGGCAGCGCACAGCGGAGCCACGAGCCAGATAACCCGTTCACTGCAGGCGAGCGTGTGCTCATGGTCACCCGCGCGCTTTCAGAGCTTTGCGTGAAGCACTACGCCATACCTGTGGAGGATATCCAGAGGAACGTGCTGTGGGCGTCGCATGTCATATCCATGGTGCCGCCGTTCGATGTTGTCTATTCCAACAATCCCCTTGTCACGCGGCTGTTCCGCGAGGCTGTCGTACCTGTTGAGCACTCGCCGCTGTTCAAGCGAAAGGAGTACTCGGGTACGGAGATACGCAGGCGCATGCTCTCAGGCGAGGAGTGGGAGCATCTTGTGCCCGGGTCGGTTGCAGCAATCATCAATGAGGTAGGCGGGGTCGAGCGGCTCCGCGCGGTTGCGGCGCAAGATAAGTAGGACCGATTGCTCGCAAATCACTTCACGATTTCCACGCGCCTGACCTCTGGCACCTTTGCGCGCAGCTCAGCCTCAAGCACAGCCGTGATGGTCTCATCCGGAATCCTGCACCTGCCGCATGAGAGACCTTTCCTTGTAGGATGCGCGCGAAGGAACCTGCTGAACGTGACAGGAACTGTTGTTCTTGCAAGCCTTATATGATTTTTTCAATGGTTTCGCGCGGTTCCATGATTGATATATGGCGTCCTATTAAAGTATATCCATTCCAGAATTGCGTCGCCAGCATAGAATATCTATTCCTATTTCTCCAATAGGATTTATAACATGCGGACAAAAGTTGCGAGAAGGCACCAGATTACCATCCCGGAAGAAATCCGCAAGAGGGCTAAGATATCAGTTGGCGACATCCTGGACATCTCGTATGAGAGCGCGGCAAGATCCGGGTGGAAAAATAGATGAGAACTCGAAAAATAAATTCCCGATCCTGAAAAGCGCCATATCGCCGAGGTTTTGAGCCTGTATCTGACAGGATTGATACGGCTTTGACCTGTACAGGTGTTTTGCATAATCTGTTAACAGGTTAATTCTGTCCCAGCCGCCGGAACCATAAGTAATATAAGATAACAGCAACATGGAAAACGCGATGAAAGCCTACAGGAGTTACGAAGACCTCCCGAAAATAAAGTTGCCTCTTGGTCAGGAAGTATTCATAAGCGACAGCACCATCCGCGACGGTGCCCAGATGCCTGGCATTGTAATGAAAAAGGCTCACAAGCTAAAGATATTCGAGTATCTCCACAAGATAGGCATTGAGAAGCTTGAGACTTTTACATATAACGAGCGCGACCGCGAATCTGCGCAGGAGATGCTGAAATACGGCTACCAGTTCCCGGAAGTAACGGGATGGGCAAGGGCGAACCCGAAGGATATCGATATGGTGCTTGAGATGGACGGCATCAGGGAGACCGGCATACTCATGTCAGTATCAGATTCGCACATTATCGATAAGATGGGATTGAAGACGCGTGAGGATGCAGAAAAAAAATACACTGAAGCCCTCCAGTACGCTGTGGACCACGGGCTTCGCACCCGCGCACATATCGAGGACATGACGAGGGCAGACAACGACGGTTTTGTGTTCCCGCTTGTAAAGAAACTTATAGACATTGACCCGGAATGCACTATCAGGCTCTGTGATACGCTGGGTTTCGGGTTGCCGTTCGATGATGTAAATGACCCTTACGGGATACCGTATATCGTCAGGCGGCTGCTTGAAGAGGGCGTGAAAAACATCGAGACGCACATCCACGACGACTTCGGGCTTTCCGTGGCGAACTCGCTTGCAGGCTACTGGCACGGCGCCAACTGGACAAGTGTCACGTTCCTCGGCATTGGGGAACGTGCCGGCAATGCAGAGCTTGAAAAGATACTGGTTTTCCTGACCGAGCGTGTGGAAGGATTTGAAAAATACGACCTGTTCTCACTTACCGAATTCGCAGAATACATGGAAAAGGAAGTCGGGATACGAGTGCCGCGCAACAAGGCAGTGGTCGGGAGGAACATTTTCGCCCACGAAAGCGGGATACACACAGCCGGCGTGATAAAGAACCCGTTCACCTATGAGCCGTACCTGCCTGAAAAGGTGGGAGGCAAGAGAATGCTGCTCGTGGGAGATTCATCCGGGCTTGAGGTGATTCGCTACAAGGTCGAGGAGACTCTTGACGAGCTAATGCGGGTTGCCACCATAGCAATTGACAAGCACGACCCGCGCATCAAGGCTATCCATGATGATATCCAGAAACTCTATAACTCCGAGCAGCGGCTTTCATGCATCTCTGACGAAGAGTTCAAGGCGTATGTTGAAAAGTACTTCCTGTTCGACTCCATCATAGAGACCCAGTCGTGCAAGAAAGAGCGATAAGCTGCAAAATCAGATGAGATCGACCCGCACCTCTCCGCCATCCAGCACGCTCCTCTCGCTGACCTCGACCTGCTTTGAAGCTTTTCCGGTTCTTATTGTGTACGCTCCCGCAGCACCGACAGCGAACTGCGTTTCTCCCGGCAGCGGTCCGGTCGTGGAGTAAGGTACGATGAATATGAAATTGCCGCCTGCGTCAGATTCCGTGGTCTGTGTATAGTTGAATGCCCTGTTATAGTTCGTGATTATCCCGACGCTCAGGTCAATGGTCTGGTTGGGCTGGGCTTTTCCGGTTATCCTTGCCCCCTTCACGTATTCAAATACCTTCACGTAGCCTGTGACGGAAGTATCAATATTATCTCCGTATAGCATGTTATACAGATTCTTATACTGTGGTTCACCCCAGTCAATCCCGCCCTGATGCGAAGACTCGAACACGAGCCTGTAGTTCCTGAGCCCGGTGGCATCAAAGATATGAAGTTTTGACTCCATGGTATTGAAGAACTTCTTGCCATACACATACTGGACCACTTTCTTCCCGCCCTGCTTTACTTCGATCGGTTCGTAAAAAGAATATGGAAGTTCAGCCCATATTGCAAACACGTCCTGAATGGCGTATGCCATGTACGCATCGCTGACCACATAT
>DUGO01000111.1:0-5480 GCA_013331375.1 Candidatus Methanoperedentaceae archaeon
GCTCTTATCATATCGAAGGCTGTCTCCTGCGCATCCCTGACTGCATCGTACATCTCAGCAAGCTCAGGCGGTGCATCGCCCCTGACAAACGTCCGCGTCATGTCGGTATAATACCTGCTTTTCGAACGCCTTGGTACCATGTCAATGACAATTGGCTCATCTGCTGTGAGCACGCCCGCACCCGTACTGTGTGGGTCTGAAGAGGCTGTACCGCATGCGACGATGGTGTTCGAGGCTTCGCATCCCTGCTCAAGCAGGGTCTTCTCGATGAGCGCGCGCATGCTCTCAGAAGTGAGCCTCGCCCCGCCGAGGTACAGCTCGCCTCTCCTTTCCTCCGATGCCGCAAGTGCCGCAAGTGCAGCAGCCATCGCGCTCTCCGCAGCCCTCTGCGTTCTTTCTATCTCACACACCTCTTCCTCTGTCTTCACTTCCCTCATTTTATGGAGCGGGCTCTTCACAGGCACTACATCAAAGCCATACCTGCGAAGGCTGTCTGCAAGATATACCGGGAAGCTCTTCGGCACTGCTATTTTGCTCCTGCGTGAGAGAGCTTCAGCAAGGACTTCGGCGTAAGCGGTGTCTGCATCCTTTGAGCTCCTGTACTTCTCCATGAAGCCGTATCCCGAAGTCGTGCGGATATCCGCCACTCTCGACTCTTTGCCTGCCCTGCCAAGCTCCATCTCTGAGATGAGGATGAAATCAGGCTCCCCGCACACGCACGCAAAGGGGTCATGCGCAAGGAAGCCAGTCGCGTAGTACATGTCAGCCGAGTTCACGCTCTCGCTTACAATCACATACGCATCGAAACCGCCGGATTTCAAAAAGTCTGTGAGCATCTCAGGTCGTGTACATCGCGTTAATCTTCACGTAATCGTAGCTCAGGTCGCAGCCCCATGCGGTTGCGCTCCTGCCGCCGAGTCCGAGGTCGATGCTTATGAATATGTTCGGGCGGCTCATTATCCTGCGCAGCACATCCAGCCTGCCCTCGATTATCCTGCCATTCTCAACAAGCACAGCCTCCTCGCCGCCGCCTGAGAACCGGAGCGTGATTCCGTCCTGCTCCACATCCGCGCCCGAATAACCAGCAGCAGCCACCACCCGTCCCCAGTTCGGGTCTTTACCGAATATCGCGGTCTTGACAAGAGGCGACCTTACGATGGCTTTCGCAGCAAGCTTCGCGTCCTTTTCGGTCTTCGCACCCGTGACGCTAACCTCGAAAAACTTCGTTGCGCCTTCGCCGTCCTTCACTATCATCTTTGCAAGCTCCCTGCACACGAAATCGAGTCCCTCCTGGAACTCCCTGCCAGGGCAGTCCAGTGTGCCTGTGGCTGTGAGCAGCACCATGTCGTTTGTGCTGGTATCCCCGTCCACTACAATCATGTTGAAGCTCCTCCCCACAGCCGTCTCGAGGCATTTTTGCAGGGCTGCGGGTTCGAGTCTGGCATCCGTGTATATGAACGCAAGCATCGTCCCCATGTTTGGCTCAATCATGCCGCTGCCCTTGGCGATGCCGCCTATGCGTGCGCCGCAGTCAAGCTCAACCGCTATTTCTTTTGGCACCTTATCCGTGGTCATTATCGCCCTTGCCGCAGCAATGCTTCCTGATGGCGCGTCCGTGACAGCTCCGAATACGCCGTCCAGGTGCCCTCCTATCCACTTCATGTCGAGCTGGCGCCCTATCACGCCAGTTGACGCCACTCCAATCTCTTCAGGCTTGCACCCAATCTTCTTTGCGAGCAAGGACGCCATCTCCGCGGCATTATCAAGCCCGCTCTTCCCGGTAAACGCATTTGCGCCGCCGCTATTTGCGATTATGCCGCATAGCTTCCCGCCCGAGAGATGCTGCCTTGAGACAACGAGCGGCGCTGCTATCACTTTGTTCCGCGTGAACATCCCGACTGCGCTTCCCTTCCCTACCATTATCGCAAGCCCCATCTTGCCATCCTTGATACCATACGCACGGACGCCGCGCACAGCGCATATGCCGCCCTCTATCTGCTTCATGCTTTATTCTCCCTGGAAATTCCGCGCACGATGTCCTCACGAGCCACAATCCCAACAAGCCTGCCTGCATCCACGACCGGGAGCCTGTTTATCCTGTGCCTGACCATCACGTCTGCAGCCGTCTCTATCGCATCGTCAGAGGATACCGAATACACTTTTTTTACCATGATGTCCCCTGCTTTTTTCATCTCAATGCCATCGAGGAATTCCCGCAGCTTTTCCCATTCAAGCACGCCACGAATAGGAAGCTCGATTAACTCAAAGGGGCTGGGCAGCCAGAGGTTCCTGCTGCCCTCCGGGACCTTCAGAAGTTTCAGCAGGTCGGATTCGGATACGAGCCCGACGAGTTTGCCGCCTTCGACCACAGGTATGCCGCTCACGCTGTACTTTTTCATGAGCCTTGCCACGTCACTGATGCTATCTTCCGGGCTGCACGTGACTACAGCACTTGTCATTACATCCTTTACTTTCATAATCGCTCCTATGGTGCCACGCCGGGCATCCAGAGCCCGGTCCTCTCGTCAAGCCCTGACATCAGGTTCATGTTCTGTATCGCCTGACCCGAGGCACCCTTCACAAGATTGTCTATCGCTGATATGACCACTATCCTGTCGCTGTCCTTTTCAATCTCGAATCCTATGTCGCAGAAATTTGAGCCGCGCACAGACGGCAGGGCAGGTATGCCGCTGATAAGCCTGATAAACGGTTTCCCCCTGTAGAATTCCCTGTAGATATCGCGGACTTCCTCTGCTCCAAGCCGCCTTTTGACGAACATATGTGCGGTCGTGAGGATGCCCCGGACTGAAGGGATGACATGCGGGGTGAAGCTTACTTTGATATTACCGAGCCGCGAAAGCTCCTGCACTATCTCGGCTTTGTGCCTGTGGCTTGTGAGCTTGTAGGGCTGTATGTTCTCAGCCATGTTCGGGTAATGCGATACCTGGCTCGGCTCCTCGCCTGCACCGCTGATGCCGGATTTTGAGTCGAATACCACTCGCTCCACAACGCCAGCGTCCACAAGCGGGGCTGCCGCAAGCGTAGCGCCCGTGGGATAGCATCCCGGATTGGCTATGAGGTCCTGCGAAGCCGCTTCAGGGTGAAGTTCAGGGATGCCGTACACGACTTCCCTGGGGTCTGTATGAGCCAGTCCGTACACTTTCTCGAACACCCCTGTTGCAAGCCTGTAGTCGGCGCTGAGGTCAATCACCTTTGCCCCTCCTGAAAGAAGTTCGGGTACGAGCTTCATGGCAGAGCCGTGAGGCACTGCAGTGAACACGATATCGCAGCGTCCAGCCACCTCTTCAGGCGAGATGTCCTCGAACTTGAGGTCATATAACCCGCGCAGGTGGGCATGCTTATCACTCACATCCGTACCGCCAAGCTTCCGGGAGGTCACAGCCACGACCTTCACTCCGGGATGGTTTGAGAGGAGTCGCAGCAGCTCACCGCCCGTGTATCCTGAGCCTCCGATAATCCCTGCATCTATCATTGGAACCATGCTGCTCCTATACAATCACGGTGCTTAAATATCTTGCACCGACGCACACCCAAGGTATTTCATGTGCGCACTTATGACCGCCCGCTCAAGATTCGGGCGCGCGGGTGCGTAGTGCAGGTGCGACACGCACCCGCAGTCAGAGCAGCCGAATCCGGGAACCGCATCAGCGGCTTTTCCTATCTCTCCTGCTATCTCGCATTCCATATCCGCATCGGTCTCCGAGGTCACTGCTCGCACAGGTCGCGCAGCAGCCAGCAGGTAGTCGATATGCCATTTCCTGGCAGTATTCTCACCTCTTGAAACCGCTATGTGCCTCCGCACCCGCAAAAGACCTCCCCTCCCGCGCGCAGAGCCGGTGTATGCGTAATAGCCTTTGTTGAAATGCAGGAGTCTGAGCTTCCCGATGCAGAGGTCCTGCTCATCGCTGTCGATTATGAGCGTATATAATCCGCGCATTTCATGGGACTTCCAGCACGAAGGTGCTGCTCTTTAATGGCACAGGCAGAGAGCGTATTTTGATTATAAGATTGAAGCTCTCGGATGTGCTGTTGCCAAGGATGGCTGTCAGGTTCCCGTTCTGGGGCATCGTGAGCCTGATCATGGTGCTGTTGCCCGGGTTCAGCGTCACGTTATCAAGCACCGCGCCGCCTGTGCCTGTGAAAGCCAGGTCTTTCACGTGCAGCCCGTACCTGACGTCCTTCTCTGTGGGCTTTATCTCAGTAAAACCGGGCTCGATATCGCTGACGTGCACTGGCTTGTAGTTCCCCGATGTATTGTATCTGAGCGTGAAGTAAGCGACATCTCCCCTGTGGTACACAGGTGATGCAATTGCCTGGTAATTCGTGTCTGATGGATACAGGATGAACAGGTCTGCTGTCGGGTACTGGGCAGGCGTCTTGAGCCTCTCCTCGCTGATGCAGCCTGAGATGATGACAAGGGCTGCTGCCAGTAACGTCACGTAAATCCTGCGCATGCGCTACGCTATACGGGAATGAAGATAAATAGTTTTCTTAAATTGACGAGTTTTGAGGCTGGTAGCAGAAAAACAGCTACCGGCAATGATACCCGAGATGCTTGCTGTGCACTTCGGTTCAGGCGCAATCATGGACTGACCGAAAACTGAATGATAAAGAACTACGAAAGAGAATGCGTCTTCTCCTCCTCTCGGCGCTGCTGCTCTGCGATACAGTGGCGCTCTTCAACTTGAACAATGTTTAAATAACTCGCAGTCAAACTATAACACATGGCTGAATTAAAAGTAATCATACCAGAGGAAATGAAAAGAAAAATGGAGGACATCAAGATAGACTGGTCTGCGGTCACAAGAGACCTGCTTAAGAAGAAAGTTGATGAGCTGAGCGAGCTGGAATCCATTGTTTCCAGGAGCAAATTGACCGATGAAGATGCACTGGAGCTTGGCAGAAAGGTCAATAAGTCCATTGCAAAAAGATACAGAGAATCGGCGATGGGATGAATGCTCCTCGTTGTTGATGCCAACGTTGTGTTTTCTGCCCTTCTTAAAGAAGGGAAAACCTTGGACATTTTCCTTTTGAATAGGGGGTACAAAAGGTTTGAATTCGTGGCTCCTNNTCGTTGTTGATGCTAATGTGGTTTTTTCCGCTCTTATCAAGCGAGGGAAAACCCTGGACATTTTTATTTTGAATAGAGAGAGTAAGAGGTTTGATTTCGTAGCCCCCGAATACCTCATGATAGAGGTAGAAGAACATACTCATGAACTCTTAAAGAAAACTGGGCTTTCTATTGAGGCGCTGAGAAAAGTACTTGCGTTTCTGGAGAGAGAAATAGAGTTTGTGCCTTTTGAAGAGTTTACAGAGTTATATGAAAAAGCGGAGCGTACATCTCCAGATCCCGATGATGTGCCGTATTTTGCACTGGCATTGAAATTCACGGGCGATATCTGGTCTAACGACAAAGCCTTGAAAAACCAGTCGCTAATAAAGGTGCTGTCTACAGGCGG
>DUGO01000111.1:5492-5700 GCA_013331375.1 Candidatus Methanoperedentaceae archaeon
CGTATTGAGTTCGATGTTAATTGTAAAAAGGTCTTAAGAATTGGCACCCCCTCAACCAAAAGATATAATTCTCTTGACACGCATGTGAAGCCACCATGAAGCCCGAGTCAGCGGTCTGGAAATTTGGAGACGATATCGATACCGACGCCATAATACCCGGCAGGTTCCTTACAATCAACGACCCAGCAGAGCTTGCAAAGCACGCTTT
>DUGO01000111.1:5707-6154 GCA_013331375.1 Candidatus Methanoperedentaceae archaeon
AAGGATATTCTTCAGGAATGCGATCAACATCGGTCTCCCGCTGCTTGAATGCCCTGAAACCGACAGCATCAGGGAAGGGGATAAGCTGGCAGTGGACTTCGAGACAGGCATCATAACCAATGTCACAAGGAGCGAGACCTACCAGGCAACGCCGCTGCCTGACTTTGTCAGGGGCATCGTGGATGCTGGAGGTCTTCTTGAGTATGCACGGACAATGGTGGATGGTACATGACGCAGTACAGGATACCCGTAATCCCCGGCGACGGTGTCGGACCTGAGATAATAGCCGAGGGACGCAAGGTTCTGGATGCCGCGGGAGAGGCATACGGCTTTGACATCGACTGGGTAGAGTACCCGCACGGAGCAGACCACTACCTTGCCACGGGCGAGCTGATATCCGAGGATACGCTGAAGGAGCTCGCGGGCTACAGGGCGATTTATTTCGGC
>DUGO01000111.1:6288-6559 GCA_013331375.1 Candidatus Methanoperedentaceae archaeon
CGAGGATTTCTATATAGGCATAGGCGGGCGCGCTAAAAAGGGCAGGAAAAAGCAGGCGCTTGAGGTCGCCCGCAACCTGTACAATGTAAAGTTCAACCTCGACATCGATTCTGACAGCGAGGAGATCGGATACCAGATAGGGCTCATCAGCAAGGAGGGCACGCGCCGCGTCATCAAATACGCGTTCGAGCTCGCATCCGGCAGGAAGAAGCACGTCTCATCCGTGGACAAAGCCAATGTGCTCTCAGACATCTACGGGTTCTGGCGCGAG
>DUGO01000080.1 GCA_013331375.1 Candidatus Methanoperedentaceae archaeon
CGCCGACATCGTTGTACACAGCGCCACAAAATACCTGAACGGGCACGGGGATGCTCTTGGAGGAGTCCTGCTTGGGAGCACGGAACTGATCAAGAATGCCAGGGGCGTGCTGCGTGATACGGGCGGCGCACTGAGCCCGTTCAACGCATGGCTCATACATCGGGGCATTGAGACCCTGTCTGCACGGATGGACAGGCATTCACGCAACGCACAGGAGGTTGCAGCATTTCTTGAAGGGCATGAAAAGGTAGCCCGTGTTCTGTACCCCGGACTTGCGAGCCATCCACAGCGCGAGCTTGCAGCCCGCCAGATGTCCGGTCCCGGAGGCATGGTATCGTTTGAGCTGGGCTCACGAAGCGATGTGAAGCGGCTGCTCGAAGGCGTGAAGCTGTGCACACTTGCCGTGAGCCTGGGTGACGTTAAGACACTCATCCAGCATCCTGCGAGCATGACCCATGCCGTGCTCCCGCCGGAGGCGAGGCAGAGATGCGGGATAAGCGAGGAAATGGTTTGGCTCTCCGTCGGGCTTGAGGACGCATCAGACANNATCGATGACCTTGAGCTGGGGCTTGGTTAAAAGAAAATATGATTTTTATTACCTTACCTCAAAATCTTTAAGGCTCAGGACTATTATCAGTTGAGCTTATGCTGAGCGAGAAAAAGGAAATCCTCACCGCCTTTATCAAGCCGCTTGCAAGGGCAATTACCAATGTCAATCCCAACTCACTCACACTGCTCGGCTTGCTCACAAGCCTTGCTGCCGGGTATTTATTCGCGCTCGGTGACAGCATCGAAGGGGGCGTACTGCTGCTGGTTAGCGGTTTCTTTGATGTTCTCGATGGGGCGGTAGCGCGCGAGAACGGGCGAGTCACCCGCTTTGGGGGATTCCTGGATTCGGTCTGCGACAGGTACGCGGACTCCGCGGTTTTCGTTGGCATCATGTACGCAGGCTACCCTGTGCAGCGTGACCTGTGGCTTGCTGCGGCTTTCGCGCTTGTGGGTTCACTGATGGTGAGCTACACGCGGGCGAGGGCTGGGGAGGTTGGCGCATCCAGCCTGCCCGGGCTGGCTGAGCGCGCGGAGAGACTGCTGCTCGTATCAATAGGCGCTGTAGCCGGATACCTGTACTGGGCAGTCGTTGCCGTGGCAGTGCTCTCGCACATCACCGTACTCCAGCGCGTTCTGGTCGCAAGAGACATGCTTCGAAGATAACATATTTATTCAGGTAGTCGTATTAACAAAGAATCCATAACTTTCATGTATAGACAGGTATATTAGGAACTGGAGAACCTGGATGTCAGACATTCGGATTGCAATCGTAGGTGTGGGCAACTGCGCCTCATCGCTCGTTCAGGGGCTTTCGTATTATAAGGACGTTGGGAAATCTGACAGCATTGTCCCGGGATTGATGCATAACACCATAGGAGACTACCGCATAGCCGATATCCGACCTGTGGCTGCCTTTGACGTGGACAGGAGGAAAGTGGGAAAAGACCTGTCAGGTGCCATCTTTGCCGAGCCCAACTGCACCAAGAAGTTCGCTGACGTGGCTCAGCTGGGCGTGGAGGTCATGAAGGGACCCGTGCTCGACGGGGTAGCCCCTCATATGAAGGACTATTTCAGGGTGGATGAGCGCCAGAAACCAGTTGACGTGGCTGCTGTATTGAAAAAGACGCACGCCGAAGTGCTCATCAACTACCTGCCGGTCGGCTCTGAGGAGGCTGCAACCTGGTATGCTGCCCAGGCGCTTGAGGCTGGCTGCGGGTTCATAAACTGCATCCCTGTCTTCATCGCCTCGAAGAAAGAATGGGCGAGTAGGTTCGAGCAGAAAGGGCTCCCGCTGATTGGTGACGATATCAAGAGCCTTGTGGGAGCTACCATTGTGCACAGAGTACTGACGCAGCTTCTCGTAGACAGGGGCGCAAGGATAGACAGCACGTACCAGCTCAACGTTGGTGGGAACACTGACTTCCGGAATATGACCGATAGCGGCAGGCTGAAATCAAAGCGCATATCAAAGACCGAGTCCGTGTCCTCAATGATCCCGTACGATACCTACGTTTACGCGGGTCCGAACGGCTGTATCGACTGCCTCAACGATAACNNGATTGCGCTCGACCGCAAAGCCGGAGGCGTGATTGAGGCTGCATCATCCTACTTCATGAAGCACCCGCCAGTGCAGATGCCTGAAGCGGATGCCCGCGAGAAGCTTGAGGCGTTCATCAGCGGAGTGTGACCTGGAGTTCTCAAACACCGTGCTGGTTATCCTAGCACGCGCATATTCCCGAATCGCAGCGATGGTGTGATGATGTTGCCGACCGCTTTTTTGTCTTTCCCCGCGCCATCAATCTTTTTGACCAGGTCGAAAATGTTGCCTGATAGCATGACCGACTTTATCGGGTTCACGAGTTCCCCGTTCTTGATGTAAAAAGCGTTGCGCCCTTCGACTGAGAAATCCCCGGATATGGCATTCGCGGTGTGGGCGCCGATGAGTGTGTTCACCACAACGCCTCGCGAGGTCTCTGCGATAATGTCGCTTTCCGTATACTCAACCATCAGGTTCCGTATCCCGACGGCTGGCGTGGTGAGGTACGAGAGCCTGACACCGTTGCCTGTGCTCGCAATCCCATATTTGCCTGCAGTGTAGCTGTTATGCAGGAAATTTTTGAGCACGCCCCGGCTTACGAGCTCGGTCCTCTGCGAAGGAGTTCCCTCGTCATCCGCCCGCGACGAGCCCATGCCTGAACGCAGTGTCCCGTCATCGATTATGCACAGCTCCGCTGGCGCTATCTCCTCACCCATGCGACCTGAAAGCGCCGACCTGGCTTTCTGCACGTTTTCGGCGCTCAGGGACGGGAGGAACACGTTCTCAAGCAGGTCAGCCGCTGCCATCGGTTTCAGTATCACGGGGACATCCGCAGCTTCGAACCTCTTGCCGCCCTGGGAACTGACTGCAAGTCCTGCTGCAGATGCACCAAGCTCCCGGAAATCTATGTCGTTATGCCTGGATACGGAAAAGTCAAGAGCTGTCGAGAGCTCGTTTCCTGATACCGCGGCTTCTATCGCAGCCTCAACACCTGTCTCCTCGTCTTTTATCTCGACCCCGTGCGAGTTAAGGATAAGCTGTTTCGAGCGCGAGCATGAGAAGCTGCCAGAAGTGGGATATGCTCCCTTTTTCTCTGACACGCCGGAAATCATCGCAACTGCGCAGTCAAGGCAGGTCTCAAGCCCGATATTAGCCACCTCATCATCGTAAATCCCTTCTACTGCCGGGAATTCTTTCGTGTCCGGGAGGCTCTTCCATTCAGGGTCGCTCGCCCTTACTTTTGCAGCCTTAACTGCGTATTCCGCAGCCTTTTTCATCTTTGCGGGGATGTTAGTCGAGGCAAATCCCACTGCGCCGCGCACGACAGCCCTGATGCCCACACCTGAAGCGATGTTTTCCCGCGCGAGCTCAATCGAGGTACCCTTGATGTCGATGCTCACGGTCCTGCCCTCGAGGAAGAACACTTCAGCCTCCTCTGCGCCTGATTTCATCGCATGCCGCAGCGCCTGCCCAGCGTCGCCCGGATTTATCATCCGCTGCCTCCCACCATCGCCCTGCTCACGAGTACATGCGGCGCGCCGTCGGTCACGGGCACAAGCTGCCCTGCCTTGCCGCACCTGCCTGAGTGAAGCCCCATGTCGTTCCCGACCATGGTCACGTTGTGGAGTATCTCAAGCGTGCTTCCTGACAGCGATACGTCCCGGAGAGGCGCTGCGATTTTTCCATTCTCTATCATGTACCCGCGCTTTGCATTGAACTGGAAGATACCCTCGCCCGGATTGACCTGCCCCCCGCGGGAGCCGATTAGATAAACGCCGTCCCGGATTTCCAGAAGCATCTCATCGAATGTGGAGCTGCCGTTTGCGATAAATGTGTTGCTCATCCGAACAACAGGCTTTGAGTAGGACTGCGCCCGTGCATTGCCTGGCTCCCCGCCCAGCTTTCCCGCAGTCTCCCTTGAATGGAGGTATGATTTAAGCACGCCGTTCTCTATCAGTACCCTGGGTCTTGATTCCACGCCCTCTGAGTCAATCGGGTAATAGCCGTATTCATGCAGCGTGGGGTCATCAATGGCGGTCAGGAGTGGCGAGCCTACCTGCGTATTGATCTTCCCGGAAAGGATGGAGTTGCCCTCAAGCACATGGTCTGCCTCGACTGCATGTCCCACAGCCTCATGGATGAAGACACCTGCAAGCTCGGGGTCAAGGATAACAGGGAACTCACCCCCTTTTGCTGCCTTTGCGTCAAGCAGCGCAACCGCCCTGCCGCCTACTTCGGACGCTATCTCCCTGGCGTCATACCTGTCGAAGAGCTCGAAGCCGCATACGCTGAACCTGCTTTCCCTGTCCGCCTGGTACGTGCCGTTCCTCTGCGCCACAGCGCTCACCGCAAACCCGACACGCACGGATTTGTACTCGCAATCCACGCCCTCAGAGCTTGAGTAATGCACGCGCGCTTTTATCTCTGAATACGTCACGCTTGTACTGTTCACTTCTTTTATCCGCAGCGCCTTCTCGATATCCTTTAAAAGCTCAATCTTGTCCTCAACAGGCACATCCAGCGGGTCTTTCTTTACTACAGGGAGGTTTCTCAGATGCGGCTTTTTGACCGGTGCCAGCGTGACCTTTTCCCTGGGCGTCCTCTCCTGGGTGCGGGCTGCGAGCAGTGAAGCGTGTTCGATGGCTTTCCGTATTTCACCAGTGTCTTCCGTAATCGTGAATCCCCATGCGCCGCCTGCCAGAGCACGGATGCCTGCCCCTGCCGAAAAAGTACCGGATATTTCCTCAAGCTTGCCGTTATCGAGAATGAACGTGGAGCCGGTCAGCTCCATCTCGCTGACATCATAGAAGTCAGGCTTCACTTCATGCTCCCACTGGAACCGAGAATGGCTTTGTGTCAGGCAGTGGCAGCGTCAGCTTCATATTATACGCAAACCGCTTCAGCTTATTCAGCAGCTCTTTCTTCCCGCTGCCTACGAGGCTGTGCTCAAGCACTTCGTCTATCGTGGAAACGGGTATGATTCTTATCTTGTCCCTGAACTCATTCTCGATAATCACATCGCCCATATTGGATTTAGGGATTATTACAGCCTTAAGACCCGCCTGGGCTGCTGCCTCTATCTTGTAGGTGACGCCGCCTACAGGCAGAACGTCGCCCCTTACCGAAAGCGAGCCTGTCATCGCTATGGTCTGGTCCACAGGGATGTTCTGCACAGCTGAGAGCACCGCTGTTGCTATGGAGATGCTGGCAGAATCGCCTTCAACGCCCTCATATGTGCCTATGAACTGGATGTGGATGTCGGTGTTCGAGATATCCTGACCGGTCACCTTTTTTATCAGGGCTGAGACGTTCTGGACTGCCTCTTTCGCTATGTTCTTGAGCATCCCGGTCGCTATCAGGCGTCCCTCTGACTTTGACTGGGTGGGTGTGACTTCCGCCATTATTGGCAGCACTATCCCCGAATCCTCGCCCATCACAGCAAGCCCGTTGACCCTTCCCACCATGGCGCCCTCCCTCTCGAACATCCGATATTCCTTGCGCCTCTCAAGATACTGGTCTGCAAGCTGCTGCTCGACGGAGCGCGCTATGCTCTTTGCCTTGAGCACATGATCTGCTGTGGTTAGTTCCGCACCCTCAGACCGCGCGATGTCTCCTGCCACGCGCACGAGCCCCCCGAGGTCACGCAGCTTGAGCGTGAGGTGACCTTTCCTGCCAGCCCGCCTCCGTGCCTCCCTGACTATCTCTCCGACAGCCTTCCTCTCAAAATGCGGGATCTTGCCGTCGCGCATCACTTCCTGTGCCACGAAGCGTACGATCTTCTGCCTGTTGAGCGGGGTATCCTCTATGGTGTCGTTCATGTACACCTCATAGCCGTAGCCCTTAATCCTTGAGCGCAGCGCAGGGTGCATGCCCTTCAGCGCGTCAAGGTTGCCCGCAGCCACCATTATGAAGTCGCATGGCACCGGGTCCGTCTTCACCATTGCGCCGCTTGAGCGCTCGCTCTGTCCTGTGATTGCGAACTCTTTCTCCTGCAGCGCTGTGAGCAGGTTCTGTTGTGACTCAAGCCGAAGGGTATTGATCTCATCGATGAACAATATCCCTCTGTGCGCCTTGTGGATTGCCCCGCCCTCGACCCTGTCGTGGGCAGGTGTCTCAAGACCGCCAGACTGGAACGGGTCGTGGCGCACGTCCCCGAGGAGCGCGCCTGCGTGCGCTCCCGTAGCATCGATGTACGGCGCAACCTCTTTCCCGGTGTTTGAGACGAGAAGTTTGGGGATGTATATCTCTTCCTTGGGCACGAACTGCCGCATCATGACTGCGATAAGTACTGCTGCTATGATGCCCCAGAGCAGCATGTTCACGTAGAATGAGTAAATGATTATGCCCATGACCAGCAGCATTATGAACGTGTTCTTCACCTGGGTGCGCTTTCGCGCCTCAAGCTTGTGGGCATCCACTATCTCCTTGCCTTTTCCCGTGGGTACAACCCGCACCTTCGGGTTGTTGGTGTCCTCGGGATTATGGTACACCAGCACGTCCTGAAGCTCTTCCTTGGGCAGGAGCTCTGCCATCGCCTTCGCCAGCATGGACTTTCCGGTTCCAGGGGTGCCGAGCATCATGACATGCCGCCGCTGGTTTGCAGCCTTCCGCACGACCTCGACCGCGTGCTCCTGACCTATGACCTGCTCTATGAGCTTCTTTGGTACCTGGATGTCCTTCGTGGATGTGAACTCCATCCCGCCAAAGATATCCTCTGATTCGGTTTCTGTCTGATTGTTCACAAATCATCCTAATTACATGTGATGGGATATTAAGTTAATGGCATTTTGTTCGTATACTAACTAACTAAGCTTCAACTGAGTGCGGTATTTGGATATCTATAATGAAAAATCAGTATGCTAAAGCACATCGCATAAGTAACATTTATATACTATGACAGAAAAACACTGGCAGGACAACCAATCGTTGTTGGTGAAACGAATATGGCAAAAGAAACAAGAAACTTCGTACTACGGGAGAAAAACGGAACCGAGACCGGAGTATTCACCGGCAAGCAGCCGAGGCAGGCGGCGCTGAAGGCAGCGAACCGCATCGGCGGCACAAAATCCAAGCCGGTGGAGGTCAAGCTCCGGGAGAGAGGCACAAAGAAGATACATGTGTACCTTGCCTGGAAAGAGACGGTTGACGCACCCAAGAACCGACCGAACTGGATGCCTGCAAAGATCAACAAGCCCAATGTAAAGAAGAAGGGGCTTGACAAGCTGGACAAGCTGTAGATATCTATTTTTCAAGCCGCCCCTGCCGCGTATGGTCGGGGGCGACTTTTTTCTGAGTTCGCAGTGATGATTTTGCTCAAAGCTTTCACGCAATCCCGACTATGATTAACATGGCAGTTGAAAAGATACCCGGTTGGTTTGAACGCTTATTAATGCCCAAGCTCAGCGAAATCAGCGGCGACATTAAGGCAACAAATACAAGGATAGCTTCTCTTGATGCAAAGATAGAGAGCTTCAGAAATGAAACTAAAATGATGCCAAAATTGAGAGCCTGAGAAATGAAACAAAGACTGAGATTGACTCGCTCAGGAAAGAAATTGACCATAGATTTGAGGGCATGGATTATAGATTCGAGTCCATTAACATCAAGCTTGATTCACTTGAAAAGCGCATACCTGTGAAAGAAGAGATTACGGCACCGAAGCTTCGGATTGCAGATATGGAGAAAAGGCTGGCTCTGGCTTAATCACGAGCCTTTATTGTCTGTGCCGTCAAGAATTGCGTAGATAATAAGATTAGAGTCCAGATAATTCAGGGTACTCTCTGCGCTATTTCTTCTTCATACGCTTCATGAGGGTGATACCTGAACTTTCCTGCGCCTCTTGCAGTTTCCCTGAAAACGGCTACGGCATCCTGCAAAGGATTCTCTATTTCTATTTTAGCATCTATTAACCTGAATATAACATCCGAGCCGGGATAAATATTCAGGGCGCGCCGTAACTCCGCAGGAATAACTTCTTGGCTTTTGCATTTGCGCACCAATGCAACGTGCAGGCATGCCCATACTTTGCGAAAGCGTGTGTAAGAGATAGCGATACTCGTCTGATGAGCAATAAAAAAAGAAAAGAGAGTATAACCCGAAGGTTATACTGCCATTCTGCTTATGTCACCCAGCTTGCGTTCCTATAGTCTGTGGTTATTGTCCAAGCTCCACCTGCCGCCTGTGTCGCTGTAATGTTATATGCTGTGCTGTTCATGCTGAACTGAATTGTAGCATTGACCGCAGTCATGGTATGGCATGAGATACAGGCAACATCTTCCTTGCCTACATTAGTCTCAGCATATTGGACGAACGGTTTGTGGGCATCGTTTACGAACTCACCGCTTGTTGAGTTCATCTCAAGGTGGCATGAGACGCAGTCAACACGGAGACCGAAGTGCGTAGTGTNNAGTGTTTCCACTGGTTCGGCCGTCAATTCCCTGCTTAAAGCTACCTTTTTGCCCATGGCACCCCTGACAATCGTAGTAGTTGTGTATTATCACTCCTATACCAGTTGAACCGTTTATTTCGGTTTGAGCATAGTCTGTTCTATCCGACAACGAAATCTCATTGTCTATCGAATCGCCCGTGAATGCGTGGCACTTACTGCACTGCACGTTCGTGCCATTCACAAACTGATGCTGTCCTGTGTACAGTGCCAGCGTGCTTGGCAGGACGAACAGCCCTACAGCCACGACTGCAATTAGAAGCAGCATTGATTTCCTATCCATTTTTGCCATTTTATCCTCCTTTCAATTTTATTTTGAAACACCCATATATACACCGGTATATATGAATGCTGCTTAATTTAACGATTAACCTACCATATTATAAAGATTGCTGTTTGATGCGCATGAAAAGGCTTTAATGTTAACGAATAATATACCTGGATAATGGAAATGGGACTGAAATAATGAGACAGGAGGCAGAGGTATAAATTCACTCGACCCGATTTTCTACCCGGGCTCTGTGGCCGTCGTGGGCGCATCCAACAATGAGAAGAAATGGGGCTACAGGCTGCTGCGCAACATCATGGACGGCGGCTTCAGGGGCGGCATATACCCTGTCAATCCCGGCGAGGCACATGTCCAGGGGCTGCCGGGCGTCCCCTCTGTGAAAGAACTTGAGGGGAAGGTCGAGCTTGCTGTCATAGCCGTACCCTCGCAGCATGTGCTTGCTGTGGTTGACGAGTGCGGCAGGAGCGGGGTAAAAGGGCTTGTGGTCGTGAGCGCTGGGTTTGCCGAGACCGGCGGGAAAGGAAAGGAGCTCGAGCAGGAGCTCGTTTCGCTCGTGCGGGACTACGGCATGCGAATGATAGGACCGAACACTCTGGGAATCGTGAACGAGCGCGCGAGCCTGAACGCGAGCATCATCGGCAGGCTGCCGCGGCAGGGCGGCATATCGTTCATAACCCAGAGCGGCACGCTGGGTCTTGCGCTGGCTGACTGGGCAATCGATATGGGGCTCGGGCTCAGCAAGATAATCAGCACGGGCAACAAGGCGGATACCGATGACGTGGACCTGCTCGAGTACCTCGACCGGGATGAGTCAACGCAGGTCGTGGTGATGTATATGGAAGGAGTAAAGCGCGGCAGGCTGCTCCTGGAATCGGTGAAGCGCATAAAAAAACCCATAGTGGCTATCAAGACCGGGCGCTCGCAGCAGGGCGCAAGGGCTGTGTTCTCGCACACTGGCTCGATGGCAGGCTCGGACGAGGTCTTCAGCGCTGCGTTCCGGCAGTGCGGGATAATCCGGGTAGGCACTGTCGAGTGCATATTCGATGCAGCACTTGCGCTCTCTACCCAGCCGCTGCCAGCAGGCAACAGCGTAGCGATAATATCGAATGGCGGCGGGGCTTCGATCGTGGCTACAGACGAATGCGAGAAAAGAGGTCTTGTGATGGCAGAGCTTTCTGAGACGACGAGGGACAGGATAAGGCAGACCATACCTGCATTCGCATCCGCTTCAAATCCGGTCGATACCGCGGGTACGTCCACGGTTGAGGTGTACAGGATTGTAACAGAAGCCCTGCTGCAGGATCCGGGTGTTGATTCCATCGCCGCACTCTACGTGCATACGCTTCTTTCCGATGCCCTGGAGCCTGCAAAGGCTCTGGCTGAGTTGAAAAGCAAATATCCAAAGCCCATAGTTGCATGCTGGATGGGAGGAGCCGGGACAGAGGCTGGAGTGGAGCTATTGAAAAAGAGCGGCGTGGCAGACTACGTGACACCCGAGAGGGCGATAAAAGCTCTTGCTGCGCTGGTGATGCACAGGGAATTCAAAGAGAAGGTGAAGACGTGAGGCGCCCTGACGATACGGAGCTTTTCGGGATGCTCGGTGAGTACGGCATCCCGCTCGTACCATACGAGTTCGCCAGAACGCGGGTAGAGGCTGTCGCTGCAGCAAAGAGGGTAGGCTACCCGTGTGCGATGAAGATATCCTCAAAGGACATCCCGCACAAGACTGATGCGGGTGGGGTTGTGCTTGGCATTGCTTCCGACGGTGATGCGGGGAAGGCGTTCGACTCCATAATGGCGAACGCGAGGAATTTCGCAAAGGGCGCATCCCTGGATGGCGTCGTAGTGCAGAAAATGCCGGGTAAGGGCATTGAGACGATAATTGGCATAAAGAAGGACCCGCAGTTCGGTCATGTTCTCATGTTCGGGCTTGGCGGGATTTTTGTCGAAGTATATAAGGATATAGCATTCCGGGTGGCTCCAGTCAGCGTGCGTGAGGCACTCGACATGGTGAGGGAGATAAAAGGTTACCGGATACTGGCAGGGCTCAGGAGGCAGGTACCCTATGACATCGATGCGGTAGTGCAGGTGCTCATGGCAGCCTCAACGCTCGTAGAGGAGCGCGGTGATATCGCTGAAATGGACATAAACCCGCTGATAGTGCATGAGAGCGGCGCCACTGCAGTCGATGCAAGGGCGCTTTTTGAGTAGTTCGCTTCACACGAGCTCTGCCCCGCTTTTGGTTACCTTCACCCTGAGTTCGCCGCCGAATACAAACGGGCTTCGTGCCGCACTCCGGAGGAACCCGGGATAGTTATCCATCTCAGCACGCCGCACTGCATCGCCATACTCGAGCAGCCATGCCTGGCTTTTGCTGTCATAAGTTGCGTTTATGACCACGACCTTTGCCAGCCACTCGAACCGCTGTACCGCGAGCAAGCTCCGGGCTTCCCGAATGGCAGTTTCGGCAGTTAGTCCTTCCGGAACTGATGAGTTCATATTGGAGCTCACAGTAATCCTGTCGAATGACTTGGTGAAAGTGAGCTTTTTCTCAAGCATGTCGTACCCGAAAACATGGACGATATTGGGGGACTGGTTTTTTTCCACACCTATGAGCTGGAGCGGGCTGCCTGACGGATACACTGATGCATTGCTCCCGAACTCTTCACGCACACTGCTGACCGCTGCGAACCTCAGCCCCCCTGTTACAAGCAGGATACACAGGAACACAGCCAGTGAGCCCCTCGTGACCAGCACCTGCCTCGATTGCCTTATCCTTGTGAGCAGATAGATTATGAAGACCCCGCTTGTCATCATGAATAACGGGTCTATGTAAAAGAAGAGCTCAGCCGAGAACCTTGTCAGGCTGAACGGGAATAGCAGGGGAATGCCTCCTGAAGTTATGTAGTCAAGGAACAGGTGGAACACCACGCCAATACATGCAAAAACCAGTGAACTGAAACCCATTTCCAGCTTATGGAGCTTATCCAGTATGAGTGCTATGAGTGTTGACAGCCCGCCGTAGGTCCTGTACACCACGAATGCAAGCGGGAAAGCTAATATGAAGAACGGTTGCCCTGTTGAATAGGACATCTGGAGCAGGAAGAGGGCCGGCTGGACCAGTGTAGCGAGCATGAGCGAGACCCAGAAATATATCCTGAGTGCAGACGTAAGCCTGGTACGGCTTCCGGGTTCAAAATATCTCCTCACGCCCTTCCTTGTAAAAATGAAAAGCGCAATAAGAGCGGAAAGGAACCCGAAGATGATGGAGTGGGTAATGCCCCTGTGGACTGAAGCCACGGAGAATGATAACACCCTGTCTAGGAGCACGATGACCCAGTCGCCATCCGGAATGACTGCGCCGAGGAGCAGCGCGGCTATTTCAGCCTCTCTTCGCCCCAGCAGTCTACCTATAGAGTACGGGACAAGTGCGTGCGTATATCCGTCCATTATCAGTCCACATCCTGCAGGTCTTTATCGCTTTATCATGGTCTTCCGAAATTTAAGTCTTATGAATAAGAGACGGGAAACCAGAGCTTGACCCAATGCCAGAAACTCTGCAGAAAGGCGTTACTCGTCCTTTATTTGAGAAAAATTTTAATACGGGCACTGCATGTAAGGGTACCAATGGCGGCAAAAGAAGCAGTGGATGCGGTCATCCGGGCGGCAAGGAATCACAACCTGCTATTCCGCGACTCGCTTCCCATGATAGCAAGCGAGAACATAACCAGCAGGACAGTGCAGCTGCTGGCTGCCACAGACCTTGCACACAGGTACGCAGAAGGCACTGTGGGCAACAGGTTCTACCAGGGCTGCAGGTATATCGATGAGATAGAGGCAAAAGCCATCGAGCTTGCCATTAATGTTTTTGGGGCACCTCACGCGAACGTGCAGCCCGTATCAGGCACGAATGCCAACCTTGCAGCCTTCTTCGCGCTCACTAATGCGGGAGATACCATCATGTCGCTCGATGTACCGCACGGGGGGCACATCAGCCACGTGAAATACTCAGCCGCAGGCGTCAGGAACCTGACTGCGGTGCCGCACCCTTTTGACGATGACAGGATGAACATAAGCGCGGACAGGATGGTAAAGACGATACGGAGCGTGCGACCACGACTTGTGCTGTTCGGCGCGAGTCTGTTCCTTTTCCCCCATCCCGTGAAGGAAGCCAGGGATGCAGCTGACGAGGTGGGCGCGAAGATCGTCTATGACGGGGCGCACGTTCTCGGGCTCATCGCAGGAAAGACTTTCCAGGACCCGCTGCGTGAAGGCGCTGACGTCCTCACGGGCTCCACGCACAAGACCTTCCCGGGTCCCCAGGGCGCCATCATACTGTGCAGGGAGGAGCTTGCAGAAGCCATCGACCATGCCGTGTTCCCTGGCACCGTGAGCAACCACCACCTGCACCATCTTGCAGGTCTTGCGGTGTCACTTGCCGAGATGCAGGAGTTCGGCAGGGAATACGCCTCACAAACGATATCTAATGCGAAGGCGCTTGCACAGGCGCTTTTTGAGCGCGGCTTCAACGTGCTGTGCGAGGAGAAGGGATTCACGGAATCGCACCAGGTCGTAGTCGATGTCAGGGCGCAGGGCGGCGGGGCGAAAGTCGCTGTTGAGCTTGAGAAGTCGGGCATCATAACCAACAAGAACCTGCTGCCGTGGGACCATGTACGTAACTCAGGCTCGCCGTCAGGTCTGCGCCTCGGTACGCAGGAGCTCACAAGGCTGGGCATGAAAGAGCATGAAATGGGAGAGGTCGCAGACCTGGTTGCAAGAGTCGCAATAAAAGGGGATTCGCCCGAAAAGGTTAAAAAGGATGTGATTAATCTCAAAGCCTGCTACCGGCGCGTCTGCTATTGCTTCGACAGCGAGGATGCCTACTGGTTCCCGGAGTTCTGAAGATGAAGTGCGATGATTTTTCGCATACGGGATATGCGAAATTGATGGTCTTCGACATGGACAGCACCCTGATAGATGCTGAAACCATAAACGAGCTTGCAAGGGCAGCAGGCGTAAGCGAAAGAGTCGAAGAGATAACACGCAGAGCCATGGATGGGGAACTGGACTACGGCAAGGCTCTCAGGATGAGAGTGCGCCTGCTTGCAGGGCTGCCCCTTAAAAAGGCTCTGGAGGCAGTTGATAAGATGCCACTCATGCCCGGGGCGGTCGAGCTTGTGACAGCCGTGAAGGCGATGGGCTACCGCACAGCGATGCTGTCAGGCGGATTCACCATCTCGGCTGAACGGATAGGCAGGCTGCTCGGCATGGACTACGTGATAGCGAACGAACTCGGGGTAAAGGACGGCATACTGACAGGCGAAGTGGCGGGTCCGCTGACAGAGCATGACTCGAAAGAGAAAATGCTGCTTGACGTGGCACGGCGCGAGAAGGTCAGACCTGAGAAGTGCATCGTAATCGGCGACGGCGCGAACGATATCAGGCTGTTCGAACGCGCAGGTTACAGGATCGCCTTCAACTCAAAACCCGTGCTGAGGCGGTATGCAGACGTGATCATCGGCGGCAAAGACCTCAGAGAGGTCATACCAGTGATAAGGTCACTGGACAAGAACAGTCGGAACAGTCAGAACAGTGCATTATGAGATGCATAACCCCAACGTTAAGTTGGAAAGGGAGGACTAGAGAGTGTTGGATGAACTGCAAAAGAGAAAAACGGAACTGAAAACAAAATCGGAAGAGTATAAGAACAAGAGGAACGACCTGAACATGGAAGCTGGCAAGTGGGCTGCCAAGCGCAATGAGCTCAACGCAAGGACAAAGGCGTTGCTGGAAGAGGCGCAGCAGCTCAAGCATCAGAGTGATGAGAACAACGCCAAAGTCGGGGAGAACAAGGCAAAGCGCGACGAGCTCAACGAGGCTGCGAACAAGATATACGCAGAAGTTGACAAGCTGCGCAAGAACCTCAACCTGACGGACAGACCATCGCTCAAGGAGATGCGACGCGAGATAGACCACCTTGAGTTCAAGCAGCAGACCGAAGTCCTGTCATCGAGCAAGGAAAAGGAGATTGTGGACAGGATTGCAGAGCTCAACGAGGAATTCAAGCGCAAGAAACAGCAGCTTGAGAGCAACAAGGACCTGCGGGTAATGCTTGATAAAGCCCAGAAGATACGTGACGAGGCTTCTGAATACCACAGGAAGGTCAAAGAGTATGCTGAGCTTGCACAGCAGCACCATGAAAAGATGATCGCAATCTTCAAGTCAGCGGATGACGTGCGTGCCGAATCCGATGCCGCTCACAAGGAATTCGTGAAGGCGCAGGAAGCGGCTGACGAGCAGCATAAGCTCTTTATCAAGACCCAGAAGGAGATACGGGATTTCAACAAAGTCATCATGGGTCTCAAGAGGAAGAGCAAAGAGACCAAGGAAGCTGCGATAAAAGAGAAGACAAAGAAGGAAGCCGAAGAAATCTACAGCCAGTTCAAGCTTGGAGAGAAGCTGAGCACAGAAGACCTGATGATACTCCAGAGGTCAGGGCTGCTGTAGGGTCAGAGTGGCTTTTATTGCACCAGCATCAGCAGATAGCGAAGCGTGTATGCAGCGCTCGCTATACCCTGTTTTTACGCTTGCTTAAGCATGCGTCAACAAGCCCGAAGCAGCCGGTGAGCATCATATCCCCGAAAGGGGCAGCAAAACGAAAATCAAGCCCGGAGCTTTCCATAATGCTGCGATTTGGTCCTGTGACGAGTATCGATCCCATATTCTTAAACCCGATTGTTTCTTCTATATAGCATCCATGCCCTCCATCATCGAAAACTTCCTGGAAATCCAGTCCACCATCGCATAATCTTTTGAGGTAATCGTCGAGCTTGCTTGAACTCATCCTGTGAGTATGATGCTCGAACAGGGAAATGAGCCTTCCATCCACCACTACTCCGGCAAGCGTGTGACCGTTGCCTATGTTGACCGCAAGACAGGACGGTTCGGCATCATCAAGAATCGCGCCTCTTATTGCTGCAATCCCCGTATCCATGAGAAGCGCACCT
>DUGO01000219.1:0-1396 GCA_013331375.1 Candidatus Methanoperedentaceae archaeon
CGGATCTTTTATCACTGAATCTCCTATGTGCGTATGCGCGTTCACAAAACAAGGCGCAACGATGCCCTGCGCATCGGCATCCACCCGGATGTCGGTCCCTATCTCGCTGATGATGCCGTCCCTCACGCATACGTAGCCCTCGACCTCCCCCTGACGTGTGATTAGCGTGCCTGACGCTATCCACTCCTTCTGCATGCCGCCTCCTCTGTCCTCGGGATAGATATGCATTTTGCCCGCGCATTTCATTGGATTCACATGAAGCGATGTTGTGAACATGTGAAAAGATAAAAAGGCATATAATATAGTATATTGAAGTAAAAACCAGCTTAAAAATGTTAATTACTGAAATAAGGTTTAATTGGAATCTTTATTAGCGAAAAAGCTTATATACATTGAATTACAACATGAATAATGTTGTTCACACGATAACAAGTTCACAACAAAAAAGGTGAGTCATTGAAGTCGGAGGGGATGGATATGACGCACGGGATGCCGTCTGTCTGCGGCAGGCGGCGTTTCCTCCCTTTTGAGGCGTACCATGAGAATCAGGATTGAAATCACCGAGGATGACGGGTCACGCACCACTGCTGAGTTCGACGGCACCAACCTGCGCGGCAAGCTTGCGCGTTTCATGGAGTCGCTGAACCTTGAAAGCGATTCGGAAGAAGTGAATTATCCGGCGCAGGATTCACTTACACTGCGAGAGCGCTTCGAGATGTTCCTGAAGTTCGAGTGCTCGCAGGCATGGCTCACCTCGCTTGAGGCAAAAAGGCGTTACGAGAACGTGTACGGCAGGATAAACCTGAGCACGGTCTCAACCTACCTTGCGCGCATGTACCAGGAAGGGCTGCTTGAGCGCAGGGGCAGCCGCACGCACAGGGAGTACAGGATGCAGGCGCAGGTACAGTCGCTTCCCGGGAAGCTCCCGGAGAGGGATGAGGTAGTCCCGTAATCCTGCAAGCTTCGGAAAAATTCAACCTGTTTGAGAGCATAACCTCTCACTTTAATGGGGAAATTCACTCTCACCAGGTGGGACCCGGCGCGTGGGGCGCTGGCATGCATCTGCAAGTTTGACCCGGCTGCGGAGGCGCAACCTGAGGCAATGGGGCTCAGCATATTTCGTGAGTATTCGGAATTGTTCAGGATGCGAAAATCCCTTGATGACCTTGTGTTGTCAGGCTCGGCATCCAGCCTCAAGAGCGTACACATCACATTCCAGCAGATATATCGCGGGCTTAATCGAGGGTGCGCTGACAAGGGTGCACATACGCAGGGACGAGGCGGGCATGGGGCAGATGCCATACTGCTCGCAGACTTCCACCTGTACGGCGGAACTCACATGGATGCTATCAGGAAAATATTTGAAGAACGGGGTATACTGGCGCCTGCGTTGATT